>CAZKMC010000173.1:4439-6309 GCA_964553485.1 uncultured Comamonadaceae bacterium | reverse complement strand
CTGTAATGATCCGACAGCTTTCATCTATGCCCTCAATTTTTTCTTTGAATTCCCAACCCTCTTGACCCCATTCGAATAACAAGAGTCCGCTGTAGGTTCCAGCAACCATAAGATCAGGATTTTGCTTAAGTTGATGGAAGGTCCACACTCCTTGTTCACGACTTAGAATCTGGGCATATCCTTTCTCGATTTGGTAAGCACCATCATGATGTCCAACCAAGAGTTTCCCCCTAATTTCTTGAATGCTGTATACCTGACCTTGAGTGCCAGGAATTAGCCCAAACTCTGTGGGTTTGAATTGGAAGTCTGGATTTTTCTGCTTTTGCTGATAAAGCCCATTGGAGGAGCCTAGGAATAACTGGTCTTCAAACACAATAGCGGCATAACCCGCGCCATTTAAAGGAGCATCAGGATGTACATTAGAAAATGGGGAGCTTTGGAGAATCAAATCTATTCCATTGTCCAGTCCGATCCAGACATTTTCATCTGAATCTTCAAAAATTGAGAGGACATTGTTGTTGTTGAGACCATTTTCAATAGAATAGGTGAAACCATCTTCCAATCTATTATCTAAAGTCAATAGCCCACCTCTTGCCGTACCTATGTAAGTGGCTCTGCTGGTTTGTAGAATGGTATTGATAGAATTTTGCTCCAAATAGTAATTCAATCGGGTTATAGACTTGGCCCAATTTCCATCAGATAAAAAGTAAAGACCATTTTTTTCTGTAGCCAACACAATTTGAGTGCCTCTGCGAATAAGACCTTTGGTGATCAAGTCAGGGTTTGGCAACTCAAGCCAGGGTTCCAATATGCTCCCTTTCACGATGTAAATGGCTTTTCCATCTTGAAGACATACATCACCACCACATTTAAATACATGACAAATCTGATCTGATTTGTGAACCAACTGTATGTTTTCGCCCGTCCAAACGAAGAGTTTATTCGAGGTGCCAATATAAATTAGGTTGTCCTTGCCTTCCATGTGCCACACATCTGAGAATACCTGCTCGTTTTCCGGCATTTTAGGAATGATGTCATTCCAAACCCAGTCTCCGGATTGATCCATTGTGAAATACCCCAATTCATTTTGCCCACCCACAAACAACTTACCATCTTTACTTGCAGTCAAACTCCTCGCAATTGTTTTGTTAGGTAAAGGGTGCAATACCCAGTGAATGCCATCATACTCTAACACTCCGTTGTTGTTGGCCACATAAATAAAACCTTCACTTGACTGGATGATGTCGTGATTCTGGGTGCCTCCTTTATAGTCTGTTTTAGAAAAATGCATCAGGTTGTGGGCACCTATCCAATCAGATTGTGCATTCACATTAATAGAAACCACCAGACTAATAATGAAGAAGTTGATGAGAATCCTTGCTGTAGTAGAGAGAGATAGGTGCTTGTTTGAAATATTGAGTTCGCACATATTTATAATACAGTTGATCAACGTGTTAGGCTTAAAAGTTGGCTTAAATTTAAGCATTAAAATGAATGAATGATGTACCCATGATGTAGTATGTTTTGGGGTGTTGTGTAGTTGTTGTAGTTTGATTTCATTGTCGTTTGCTTTGGATGAGTAACTTAACACAGATTCTCAACATATAGAACATGAAAAAAACATTACTCTTCACAATTGCATGTTTGTTAATTCAAACAGGGTTTACTCAAACGATGTATGATAATTTTGATGATGAAAGAATCATCACTTATGGATTTGATATCCCATATGACCAGCAGCTAGGCAATGGTATTGGTGGTACCGTTTGGCCCGGATGGCACGGAACTCTAATACAATATTCAAGTAATCCCTTTCCAGATGTCGTGAATAGCTCACCGAACTGCTTGGAATATTCTCGGAATCCATCCG
>CAZKMC010000173.1:0-4429 GCA_964553485.1 uncultured Comamonadaceae bacterium | reverse complement strand
AATCGTAGTACGGGCAGGCTTGATGGAAGATTTAGCTTCTTTTGTAGACGGCACAAGTACAATGTCGATGGATATATTTTCTCCTGTACCTGGCATTACGGTTCAAATTACTCTCGAAGACAGTAATACTTCTTCAGAACCATATCCAACTGGTCGCCACAGTGAATATACCGCGGTTACAACTACAGGAGCTCAATGGGAGACCCTTACTTTTCAGATGGTGAACCAGCCAGATTTAACCGTTGCCGATGCAGACGTGGAGCAAATGGTTATTTTGTTCAACCCTGGAAATAATGTTTCTGAGACCTATTATGTAGATAATTTGATGGGACCAGAGTTGGTGGACCCGCCATGTGTTGAGTTCGAGGCTGATGAAGCGGTCATCAACGACTTAGATTGTAATCAAAATGCATTTTCCATTGAATATGCAGACGGACGTTTGTCGAGATTCCCAAATCCATTTCCAGTTGGGAATGATAGTCCAACGTGTTTGGAGTATGCTAGAAATGGCGGAGCACAGGATGACGTGATCGTTGGATACTTTGGTGAGAATTTGAACTTCGCCAATGGTTCAACCATTTTTATGGATGTGTATGACCCAAATGCTCCTTCAGCATTTGTTATTTCTATTCAAGATGCTTTTGGCAACGAATTGGCCCAAGCAACTGCCAGTGTGCTTATTCCAAACACATGGGAAACTCTAGAGTTTGATTTTTCATCGATCTCAAGTGCTCCAAACGCCTCTAACTTTGTGATCTTATATGAGCCAGGAGAATTGGTTCCAGATGTAGTTTACATCGATAATATTCGCCGTGAGATCGAAGACAATGTCAATGAGCTTGACAATTTTTCTTCGCTTGATATCTATCCCAACCCGTCAAACGGGTTGGTTACCATTGATTTTGGTGTAAATACACTTTCCAGTGGAATCTTGACTGTGCTTAATTGTACTGGAAAGACTGTCCATGCCCAGCGTTCCTTATTCCAAGGGCAGCATCAAATTGATCTATCTAAACTAGAAGCAGGAGTATATCTTGTGAACTATCTATCCGAAACCACCACTGCTCATGCACGTTTGGTGATTCAATAATAATAACTCATGGCTACAATGAGCGCATTGGATTACGGGGTAATTATCCTGTATTTTGTGATTGTTTTTGTCATCGCTTTTGTGGTGACGATGAAAGAACGAAAAACCCGCGGGGCTGAAGGATACTTCCTTGGCGGTAGGAGTCTTGGTTGGTTCGTAATCGGAGCGTCTTTGTTTGCCTCCAATATTGGTTCAGAACACCTTGTTGGCCTAGCTGGAAGCGGTGCGAAGGGCGACTTTGTAGGAGCTCAGTTTGAATTGCTGGCAGCCCTAATTCTCTTGGTTTTGGGATGGATATTTGTCCCGTTTTACCTTCGAAGTAATGTATTCACCATGCCTGAATTTCTGGAAAGGCGTTATGCAAGTAATTCCAGAAATTACTTAAGTGTCATTTCCATAGTCGCATACATACTGACCAAGATTTCTGTGACCATTTTTGCAGGTGCTTTGGTTTTTGACAAGTTGCTTGGAATACCATTCTGGACAGGGGCAATTTTGGTGATTTTTTCAACCGGTATTTACACAATTTTTGGTGGACTTAAAGCCGTGGTTTACACGGATATGATTCAGATGTTCATCTTGTTAGGTGGAGCTATTGCTGTGACTTATTATGGTTTGGATGCACTTGGAGGATGGGATGAGGCTAGAGCGATAATCACCAATTCAGCTGGAGAAAAATCCACCGAATACCTCAGTTTGTGGCGAAGTGCCGATCATACGAATTTCCCCTGGACAGGTATTTTATTTGGGGCCCCTATTTTGGGAATATGGTACTGGTGTACTGACCAGTTTATCGTGCAGCGAGTATTGTCTGCTAAAAACCTATCTCAAGCGAGAAAAGGGACAATTTTTGCTGGATTCTTGAAGCTATTACCTCTTTTCTTGTTCGTGATTCCTGGGGTGATTGCCTATGCATTGTCTGTTGAAAATCCTAGGTTGTTGATAATTGATGGAACTCAGAATTATGATGCCGCACTCCCCGCAGTAGTTATGGCCTACTTACCAAGTGGAATCAGGGGACTTGTAGCTGCTGGATTATTGGCTGCATTGATGAGTTCGCTTTCATCTGTATTCAACTCTTGTTCTACCTTATTTACTATTGATTTCTGGCAGAGATGGAGACCAGAATCTACGGACCGGGAATTGGTACGAGTTGGTCAGATAGCTGTTGTAATCCTTGTTTTTGTGGGTGTTGCATGGATTCCTTTTATGGAATCATTGATGAATGGTGAAGGGCTGTTCAAATACCTACAAAGTATCCAAGCCTACATTTCTCCTCCTATTGCAGCTGTCTTTTTACTTGGATTGTTCTTTAGAAGGCTCAATGCCAAAGGAGCAATTTACTCGCTGTGGACAGGATTCTTTCTCGGCATGGGAAGACTAGCCTTGGAATATTTAACAGCTGGATACAAAAAAGGAGAAGCGATATTGCAAGCTAATCCTGATGGAATGATAATAGGCATTGTCGAAATTAATTTTCTGCATTTTGCCATATTGTTGTTTGCCATATGTTCTGTTGTTCTGGTTGTTGTATCTCTAACTGCCCCAGCCCCAGAATTGAGCAAGATCGAGTCCATTACTTATTCGAAAGCCGGATCATTGAAGTTGCCGGAATTGGTCAAGTCATACGAATTTTGGTTGTCCGTTCTTTTGGTACTTGCTGTTGTTGCAATTTGGATCATATTTAGCCCGTACGGTATCGCATGAAACAACTCTTGACCATATTTGTATTGATGTCGGCAATGGCTGGATATTCTCAAAAGGACAGTCTTGCTTCAGCTCCTTTTAAAATTGGAGACAGCGGACCTGAGCCGAGTTATCATGTGGGGAAAATTCTGGACCGTATATCAGTAGGAGGATCTTACAGGTTTTATGGTTGGAACAGATCATTGGAAGAAGGATTTCGAGTGATTCCGTCTAATGAATTTGCAAGTACCCCGCCTTATGTATTAGGAGTAGGTGATATCTATCGTGATCCACCTATACTCCTAATGAATATGACTACTCGCACTGGAGGTGGAGCTGTAATTGGGATGGACTATGCGCTATATTCCAATTTTGTAGGAGTGCCGGGAAGTGTGCCATTCAATTTGAACCTCGGAATCAATCTTTACGGAACAATACCAACTGATGTGGGAAAATTTGGATTTCAAATTGGCGGAATCCATTGGAACGAGATCAGTGGAATGGTTTTCGGAAGCTTTGCAGGATATGAGCGTTTCAGTATATTCGAACGCAGTCCGTGGGAAGAAATAGGCAATGCATCTGACCGAGCCATTATGTTCCACGAAATCGGAACCATACAACGAGATGGCCGATGGGCAAATCAGGCTTTTAAAGGAGTGTTGATGGATGGTTATGAACTCCCAGGTGGATTATCTTTCAAACTTCTTTATGGAAAAACACCGGCCACTGCCATGCTTGGCTCTACATTACCCCGTTATACAACAGGAGGTAGGCTGCGTAAGAATTTTGGGAATAATTTCATAGGATATAACACAATCAACTACACAGTTTATACAGATTCGCTTGCTACGGAGAAAGGTGGCATCAACCTGCATACCCTCAATGCTCAATGGGACATCAAAGACTTTCAAGTTTCCGCAGAAGCCGGTGTTGGACGGTTGTATTCTATAGTTCAAGAAGGAGAATGGGGAGAAGGAATCCGACTTAAAGTCAAGTCGCCAAAACGAATCACGTTTTTCCCAGTTGAACTGGAACTCTTTCGAATTGCGCCTGAGTTTGTAAATTATTATGGTGATTTCCTTAGTTCCAACACCCAAATCTTAGGTACTTCTGACTCTCAAAATTTCACAGGTGCAGGTGGCGGGGCATCTAGTTTTGCAGGATCTATTTCCAATGTGGGACAAGTAAGTAGCAATCGTCAGGGATTTTCTCTGAATACCTGGTTGGAGTTTGGAGATACCAAAATCAACCTTGGGAACATGGTGTCTCAGGAGATTGAAAACCAAGGTAATGTATTAGCCTTTGGACACAGAATCAATGCCTTGCCACTGTCTAGGTTTGTGGCCTTTTCGAATAATGTAGGACCTTATGGACGGTGGACTAGTTTTTTCCGCGGGGTGGCAGAAAACATTTACATAACCGACCTCGATACGGCGGGGATGCCAAATAGCTTGACAAATTTCAATATGTTTCAAGTCCATGCCAAGCACCTTCTGCGTATTCCTGATCATACTACTTACATACAATATGTGGGTTCTTACGGTTCAGCAGCAGATCATTTCACATTGATTCCAGACATGTCTGATAAATCATATCTGAGATCTGTTTACCACGAACTTGATTTTATCATGCAGCTCACTCCTATGTTTGATG
>CAZKMC010000172.1:0-6377 GCA_964553485.1 uncultured Comamonadaceae bacterium | reverse complement strand
CCCAAGTAGATGAAATATGGGTTCATTCTGTTGTACACGTTGTAAATTGAAAATGTCCAAAACGAATGAACGCCTGTTTTGGAAGATCTATTTGATTCCGATTTGGGTGTAAAGGTAGCACTCAAATCTGCACGATGGTAAGGTGCCATTCGAAAGCTGTTTCTTTCTCCATAAACATCTACGATTTGCCCTTCAAAAAAATACCTTTCTAGCGGAAGAGTGATTGCATTACCCGTTGCATAAACGAATGCAGCCCCTAATTTCCATTTTGCATGAACTTGCCAACTACACACTATACTTAAGTCATGTCGGCGGTCAAACTTGGCAGGGAATGCATTCCCGCCATTGATATTCTCGAACACTCTTTCTGTCTTACTCAAAGTATAACCCACCCATCCTGTAACAGTACCATTTACTTTTTTGATGAAGAGTTCGGTTCCGTAAGATGTTCCTGTGCCGAATTCAAGGTTGTTATCGATGTTGTCATTGACATTATCTTCTGGTTGCGCCCCTTCTTGGTACTCAACAAGCCCACTCATGTTCTTATAGTACATTTCTATGCTACTCTCCCATTTGGAATTGGTTCCGAAATTATTGAAATAGCCAATGTTGTATTGCGTGCCGATTTGAGGTCGAACTATTTCAGAGCTTGGAATCCAAACATCTGTTGGTAGGCTCGTTGGTGAGAGTGAAGCCAAATGGATGTACTGCAAATTTCGACTGTAACCTGCTTTTACCGATGCACTTCGTCCAACTGAATACCGCAAACTTGCCCGTGGTTCAAATCCACCATAAGTCTGGATGAGGTCGCCTTTTTGGTATTTGGTCACTTCAGTTTCAGATATGCTCCCAACCCCATTGCTACTTTCATTTGGTGAATATCGAATGAACGGTCCAACCTGGGCAAAATAGCTGTATCGTAATCCAAAATTAATTTTGAGGCGGTCAGTCACATCATACGAATCTTGCGCATAGACCGCTGCTTCATGAGAATAGTTCAATTCAGAAGTGCCAGTGTCAAAAGTAGTATCTCCACTCCTAGCGGTAATACTGCCAGGTGAAAATTGATGAAATACATAATCTGCACCCCATGTCACTTCATGATTGATATCAGGATAGTAATTGAATTGTACTTTCCCCGAATAATCTCTGATCCCAGAAGACAAAGTGAACATGAATTCCTCCTGAATCGCTTCAAAGGCAAAAGAGTAGTCTGAAAATGAAGCGATGCTGCTCATGAAGAGCTTGTCATTAAACAAGCGATTCCAACGTAATGAAGCAATCGCATTGCCCCAGGGAATTCTAGTTTCAAATCCTGCTTGTTGACTTTTAAACCCAAAGACATCACGCCCGTAATAACCACTGGCATAAACTTGATCCTTTGATCCAAAGCGCCAATTCAGTTTGGCATTTAGATCATAGAAATAATATCCTGACCCGGCAAAATCTGATTCCGGATTGATGAATGGTTTGGTCAGGATGTCGATATAAGTCCTTCTACCAGAAATGATAAACGAACTTGTATCCTTCTTGATTGGACCTTCCAAGGTCAATCTGGAAGAGATAAGCCCAATGCCACCTTTGGCTTTAAACTCTTTTGAGTTTCCTTCATTCAATGATATGTTTAGAACTGAGGCCAATCTTCCTCCATATTCAGACGGCATGTCACCTTTTATTACCTCAATATTCTTTACTGCATCAGCATTGAATACTGAGAAAAATCCGAATAAGTGTGATGCATTATATACGGTAGCGTTGTCTAGAAGAATCAAGTTTTGATCAGGGCCTCCTCCTCGTACATAGAATCCTGAACTTCCCTCCGAAGCGGTTTGAATTCCAGGTAGAAACTGTATTGTTTTGAGTATGTCAATCTCACCTAAAAAAGCTGGAAGAGACTTAATTTGTTCAATTCCTAAATCAACCCGACCCAAGTTTGTGCTTTCTGTATTTTCTGATTTATCAGCTTCAATGATTACTTCCGGGCTAAAAATCACCGAAGGTTGAAGTGAAATATTTCGCTCGATGTCTTCTTGAAGATCAGTTTCAATTATTTGAGATTCATATCCAATGAAGCTATATGTTATCGAATAACTCCCTGCTGGTAAACTCATCGAATAAAACCCAAAGGCATTACTGGCAAGTCCTTTTCCAGTGTCTTTAATTAGTACATTACATCCGGTAATATACTCGCCTGAGTATGTGTCTTTTATATACCCGCTCAAACTATGTTTAGATTGGCCAAATACAAGACTTGAAATCAAACCCATGAAGGTGATAAGGAAGAATATTTTAGAGTCAAAACAGTGGTGTTGAACCATGGAGCAAAATTACAAAAGCAACCATCAGGTTTGTATAGATTTCAATTCAGAAACATTTTTTTCTCATAATCGTATGGAACTATAACTGATGCTTCACCATATGAAATACCTGTTCTCATTCGTTATTGTTTTCATCTCCATTCAAGGATGGACCCAGTCATATTCGACAGTGAATTATTTGGACTCGCAATTTCGGGTTGTTGAGAAGAAAAAAGAAGCATCCTTCGAACGAAATTTGACCCATTTGGGAGATTCATTATACCTAGCTGTAATTCAGGACAACCAGGGAAACTTCAAATCTGAAGGAGCGTATGTGTTCACTAATGACAGATTTGTTGAGAACGGTGAATTCATTTTTTATCATTTGAATGGACAAATTGAATCTAGAGGATACTATTCACTTGGTGTTAAAACAGGTGAGTGGGAACGCTACATGTCGAATGGAGCTCCAAAAGCCAGTCGCTATTATGCCCCAGAATCAGCCGACCCCATTAGGCAGGCAATGAAGAATTGATTTCAATTAAGGCTTCATTAACTTCGCCAAATGAAGCGGCTCCTTATTTCTTCTTGGATCATTCTCATTCTCGGAGTGATTCTTAGTGGATGCTCTGAAACTTCCTCGCGCAGCGAAAAAAACGTTTTCAGATACAATGAATCCAACGGAATATCTTCTCTAGACCCTGCTTTTGCAAGAGATCTGGAGAATATGTGGGCCGTTAATCAACTTTTTGATGGCCTTGTGGAATTAGATAGTTCCCTCAACATAGCACCTTTGATTGCCCGCTCTTGGGAAATTTCTGAAGATGGTAAAACCTATACTTTTCATCTAAGAGAAGATGTTCGATTTCATGAATCGCCTTTATTTGAGGTTCCTTCAGAAAGATATGTCACAGCGTATGACGTCTTCTTTAGTTTTAATCGAATAGTAGAACAAAGAATAGCATCACCGGGACAATGGGTGTTTGCAGAGGTAGATTTCACAGATGGTAAGGGTTTCGAAGTGGTTGATAACCAGACTTTTAGAATCCGGCTTGTACGTGCTTTTCCGCCATTTTTGGGTATGCTTTCCATGCAGTATTGCAACGTCGTACCGAAAGAAGTGGTTGAGCACTATGGTGAAGATTTTAGAAGTAATCCGATAGGCACAGGCCCTTTCAAATTTGCGTTTTGGATGGAAAATGTAGCCTTAGTCTATCATAAAAACCCTTATTTCTGGCAAAAGGACGAGGATGGGGTAGCACTGCCTTATCTGGATGCAGTAAAAATTGATTTTGTAAGAGACATGAGTGCAGAGTTCATGGGGCTAGTCAAAGGTCAATATGATTTTATGTCTGGAATTCACCCGGCTTACAAAGACGAACTCCTTGACCCTTATGGCAATCTAAATTTTGGGTTTGAAGAACAGATTTACTTCCAACATAAGCCTTTTATTAAGACAGACTACATAGGAATTCTTGTAGATGGAGATTTAGAGATGGTGCAGAATTCAGCATTATCTGATAAGCGCGTGAGACAAGCCCTCAACTTTGCAGTGGATCGAAGTCGGATGGTTCGATTTCTGAGGAACAATGCAGTATACGCTGCGGGACACGGTTTTATACCGAAAGGGCTAAAAGGATATGAAGAAAATTCATCATTTGGGTTTGACTTTAATCTAGAGAAAGCAGCAGAATTGCTTGTAGAGTCAGGCTTTCCAGGAGGGAAGGGTATTGAGCAAATCGAGTTGGCAACTACTTCAGATTATGTCGACTTGTGTGAATTTTTGCAACATGCGTGGGCGCAAATTGGGATTGATGTTCAAGTTGAGGTGATGCCCTCGGCTGTTCAAAGAGAAAAAGTTTCTAGATCTCAGGTCATGCTTTTTCGTAAATCCTGGCTTGCCGATTACCCAGATGCTGAAAACTTCCTCGGACTATTCAAATCAAGCAATTTTTGTCCTCAAGGACCCAATTACACCCATTTTAAGTCGGAATTGTTTGATAGCTACTACAACGAGGCAATTCATGCAGTGAATGATTCTCTTCGTTGGAAATTGTATACCCAGATGGACAGCTTGATTATGAACGAGTCGCCAATCATTCCGCTTTTTTATGATCAGGTTTCGCATTTCATTCGGAATGAAGTTGTGGACTTTGAAACCAACCCATTGAATATGCTGGAGTTAAAGCGAACTAGCAAAGTAGCTAACTAACCCAATCACATTTCCTATTTTCGCATCAAAGCCTTTTGCTCATGCTCAAGATTGATATGCATACCCACATTTTACCCAAGGAGCTTCCTCGTTGGGCAGATCAATTTGGATATGGCAATTTCATTCACCTCGATCATCACAGGCAAGGGTACGCCCGCATGATGCAAGGGGATAGGTTCTTTAGAGAGATTGCTGAGAATTGCTGGGACCCAGAGGTTAGGATAGAGGAATACGCCAAATTTGACACTCAGGTTCAAGTGGTCTGCACAATTCCAGTTATGTTTTCGTATTGGGCACAACCGAATCATGCACTGGAAGTCTCCAAGTTTTTAAATGATGACCTTGCTAACCTCGTTATCAAATATCCAAAACACTACGTAGGCCTTGGGACTATCCCAATGCAGGACCCAGAGTTGGCGGTAGAGGAATTACACCGCATCAAAAAAATTGGGCTAGCTGGAATCCAGATTGGTTCAAATATCAACGACAAAAATCTTAGCGAGCCGGAATTTTATCCCATTTGGCAAGCATGTGAAGAATTGGGGCTATGCATCATGATTCATCCTTGGAACATGATGGGGAAGGCCTTGATGGAAAAATATTGGTTGCCCTGGCTGGTTGGAATGCCCGCTGAAACGAGCAGAGCAATTTGCTCGCTGATCTTTGGTGGTGTTCTAGAAAAATTCCCAAAAGTGAGGTTCAATTTTAGTCATGCAAGCGGTTCTTTTTTGGCTACAATCGGAAGGGTTGAGCATGGGTTCAATTGTCGGCCAGATCTTGTGGCTATCGACAACCCCGTAAATCCAAGGGAGTATCTTTCCAAGTTTTGGGTAGATAGTATCACTCATGATGCACGTATGCTTGAATATGTGCTTGAATTACAAGGCTCAAAAAAGGTGTGTCTCGGAACAGATTATCCTTTCCCACTTGGAGATCTTGAAATTGGACAGTTTATTCATGACATGGGGCTTCCAGAGGAGACTGTGGAAGACTTATTCTGCAATGCAGCATTGGAATGGTTAGACTTGCCTAAGTCTCAATTCGAACTGTAACGTTGAGATAAATTGGCAGTGTTCAATGCCAAACTCTCAGTCTTTCACCCTATTTTTAGATAGAAATCACCGATAATGTTCATGTCGCGCAACCAATTATCTTGTTGTAGCGTCTTCTTTTTGACCGAATGACCACATGAAGGATTTAACAGAGATCATAGAGGGTTGCAAACGCAATAAACGCGGAGCACAAGATGCACTCTATGCGAAATACTCCTCCATGCTTTTCGGAGTGTGCCTGCGGTATACAAAAAGTCGATATGACGCTGAAGATATTCTTCAGGAAGGGTTCGTAAAGATTTACAAGAATATCGCCATGTATTCTCAGGACAGGTCATTTGAAGGGTGGATTCGCCGAATTATGATTAATACGGCAATCACACATTACAGGAAGAACCTGAGGCATGCATATCACGATAACATCGAAGATATGCCGCACGTAAAGACTCAGGAGGCTCCATTTGGAGTGTGTGAATTTACCCGTGAAGAACTGATGAACACCATCAATGCTTTACCAGATGGTTACCGCATGGTTTTTAACCTTTACGTGGTAGAAGGGTATAAGCACAAAGAAATAGCAGATATGCTGAACATTGATATCAACACGTCAAAGTCGCAGCTGTCTCGAGCAAAAAAGTATCTCCAGCGAGAGCTGGGTGAATTAAGTAAGATTAATTTGTGAGTAAGATGAGGCATAACGACCCATTATTTGATTTAGTACAAGTATTGGCATGGATTTGGACCGGCGATGCGCTCCACAACCCAGGAATAAGGCCAGGAATAGGGCTAATTAATAATACTGAGGTTCGAAAAGTC
>CAZKMC010000171.1:2316-6404 GCA_964553485.1 uncultured Comamonadaceae bacterium | reverse complement strand
CTTCAATTGGGTAAATTAGAAACAGAAGATTTCATTGACTTTGCAAAATACTTAGGAACTCAAACATATATTGACAAAGACCGCATTGGAATTCAAGGATGGAGTTATGGCGGATATATGACCAGCCTAGCTATGACTAAGGGCGCAGATTATTTCAAAATGGGAATTGCAGTTGCTCCCGTAACCAACTGGAGATACTACGATTCGATCTATACAGAACGATTTATGCGCACCCCTAAAGAAAATGCTTCAGGTTACGATGACAATTCTCCTATCAACCACGTAGAGAAACTAAAAGGGCCATATCTACTTGTCCATGGATCCGCAGATGACAACGTGCATTATCAAAACACAATGGAAATGATTTCAGCCCTTGTGGATGCTAATAAACAGTTTGATCTTTTCATTTACCCCAACAAAAATCACGGAATCTATGGAGGAACTACAAGACTTCATTTGTTCAACAAGATGCTTGAATTTGTAGAAGAGAATCTTTGAACCAACAGTTTTAGTATTTTCGTCACCATTCTTATTTAACCAAAACCATTATGAGCAACCAACACTCCGAAGTTTTCGGGCATCCTAAAGGCCTTTTTGTATTATTCTTTACAGAGATGTGGGAACGTTTTTCGTATTACGGAATGCGTGCCATCCTGGTACTGTACATCACAGCCTCTATCACGGGTGATAATTCTGGACTAGGCTGGGAAGAAGGAGATGCACTTGCATTATATGGATGGTATACGATGCTGGTTTATGTAATGTCGATTCCTGGAGGTCTGCTTGCAGATAAGCTGCTAGGTCAAAGGAAGACAGTGATGTTGGGAGGACTCCTGCTGTGCGCAGGACATGGTATTCTTGCAATTGAAAACATTTACGCCTTCTATGCTGGTTTGCTCCTAATCGTTCTTGGAGTTGGGGGACTAAAACCAAACATTTCAAGTATGGTTGGAGGCCTTTATCCCGCAGGTGATATCCGCCGAGACAAAGGATTCACTATATTCTATATTGGTATCAACTTAGGGGCTTTCCTTGCATCCATTATCGTTGGTTATGTAGGTGAAACTATTGGATGGCATTACGGGTTTGGACTTGCTGGAATTGGAATGTTAATCGGTCAACTTGTATTTGTTGCAGGAAGAAAACACCTTCAGGGTGTTGGTGAAGCGCCAAGCAAAGAAGACAGACAAAATTCTGAAGACCGCTTGGGGCTGCTTTTCAAAAAGCTCTTTTCTCATAAAGTGCCGCTGGTCGTTTTCTTGCTATTGTTGGTTTTTTCTCTATACGTATTGGTTGCTTTAAGCATTGGATATGGACTTCTAGGTATGTTCTTATCACTTGTTGTGGGACTCATGATCGTGATCTATCAAGAACTTACTCCAATAGAAAAAGACAGGTATGTGGTCCTTTTGATCTCTTTTGTGATTGTAATCGTCTTCTGGGGCGCGTTCGAACAAGCTGGAGGACTCTTGAACATATATACAGAAGCAAAAGTAGATCGTGTGGTTTTCGGATATGAAATCCCTGCCTCCATCTTTCAAAGTGTGAACGCACTGTTTATTATCATGTTTGGAACAGCTGTTGCAGGTTTCTGGGCAAGGAGAAAACTAAAAGGAAAAGAAGCTTCGTCTCTCTTCAAAATGGCAATTGGTACTATCATCATGGGTATTGGTTTCCTATTTATGGCCAAAGCTTCTCTCGAAGTACTAAGTGGAACGCAAGCCGCTCTTATCTGGTTGATTCTAGCCTACCTCTTTCATACTATTGGAGAGCTTTCAGCTTCACCAGTAGCATTGTCTTTTATTACAAAATTAGCACCAGCGAGATACGTGTCTATCATGATGGGTGTCTATTTTGCAGCCACGGGTCTGGGAAATAAAGTTGCCGGTGTAATTGGTGAATCATCTCAAACAGAGCCGATATACGCCGCCATTTCTGTGAACTATGATGGTATCTCGAACTTTGTGCCTGATAGCATTCGTACAAATGCAGATAATTTTGACATAACTGGTCTTGCATGGATTGATCCTAGCGGCGAAATCCAATTTTCGAATAACGAAGGCACTTCTTCAATTACCGGATTTGTACAATTGGATCAAAGGAATAACGCTGCTTTAAAAGAGAGTTTAGTTGGTGAAGAAGCCTCCCCAGATAACAAAAAGAGAGTTGACATCTCTTATGAAAATGTCACGGACAGAGCGCGAATGGAGAAGGAAGAAAAGGGCGCTTCAGATGCCAGCCTTGCCAATTATAAAGGAAAAGTCGAAGTTTATGATGCAGTAAACAAACTTGAACTTCGTACTTTCATTGCAATCACCATCTTCACCGCTGTATTTGGATTGCTGTTAATCATGTTCTTGAAACGACTTAAAAAACTCACTCACGGAGTTGAAGAATTAGAAAAATAACCAATACTACATACTATGAGCCTGCCTCTCGGACTAATGATCTTTGCCTGGGTATTCGTCGTAATTTGGATTCCCTTTGTAATTCTCACTCAACGAAAAGTTCATCCAAAAGCATTGTTTACGCTTTTCTTTGCTGAACTCTGGGAGCGCTTTTCATTCTATGGAATGCGAGCTTTACTCATACTCTATATGACTAAGGTCTTATTTGAGTCCATGGGCCAGGCAGAAGCTGACACAAGGGCATATGGCATCTATGGTGCATACGGTGCACTTGTATATGGAATGCCGGTGATTGGAGGAATGCTTGCCGATAAAATTCTAGGATTTAGAAAAGCCATTCTTTTTGGCGGAATCATGATGGCCATTGGGCATTTTGTTCTCGCCATAGAAAACCCCATATTATTTTACACCGCCTTAGCTTTCATTATTGTCGGTAATGGCTTTTTCAAGCCGAATATCTCCAGTTTTTTAGGGAAGTTTTATGAGGCAAATGACCCAAGAAAAGACGGCGCTTTCACCATCTTTTATATGGGGGTAAACCTTGGAGCTTTTCTTGCTCCCCTCACCTGTGGTTATCTCGGAGAGGTGTATGGATGGCACTATGGATTTGGACTGGCCGGAATTGGAATGTTAATTGGTCTAATTGTCTTCTGGAAAAACATAAAAAACTTCAACAATGAGGGGCTTCCACCTGTAGAAATATTGAACAAAAAAATAGCTGGAATAAATCCAACCTGGTTGGTCCTTGGGGCTGCTGTCCTCCTTGTACCGCTTAGCGCGTTATTGTTGAACTTGAACGATTACTTGTTGTATGTTCTAATTGCACTTGGCGTAGTAATCATCGGTTACTTAATTATCCACTCCCTTGTGCTTGCCAAGGACAAAAAAGAAGGTCAACGCTTATTGGTTGTGGTGGTTCTATTCTTTTTCCATATGCTATTTTGGGCCTTGTTTGAGCAAGCCGGAGGGTCACTTACTTTGTTTGCCGATCGTAACGTCGACAGGTTTGTTTTAGGAAGTGAAATCCCAACATCTATCTTCCAATCAATCAATCCATTGTTCATTATCCTGTTAGCGCCAGCGTTCAGTTGGATGTGGTTAAAGCTGAATAAATCTGGAAAAGAACCAAGCACACCAATGAAATTTGTTCTAGGGCTTTTTCAACTGGGATTAGGATTCGCAATTATCGTGATGGGTGCCAAATTATTCGCAGTTGATAGTATGGTGCCTCTGATATTTTTGATCCTTATGTACCTATTTCATACTATGGGAGAGTTAAGCTTATCTCCGATTGGCCTATCCATGGTGACAAAATTATCCCCAGTAAAAATTGTCGGATTCGTAATGGGGGCATGGTTCCTTTCGATTTCCTTTGCCCATGAACTTGCCGCTGGCTTAGGGAAGCTGACAGCCAGCCCAGAGGACAACGCCCCAGCAAGTGTCACTCTGGACTTGTTCTCTGGAGTATATCTCACTTGGGGAGTTTATGTAGTCATGGGTGCAGCCGCACTGCTTGTTATTTTAGTGCCAACCTTGAAAAGATGGATGCATGGAATCCATTGATAATCTTTAAGAATACTATTGTTTGATGAAGATGTAAATTGGATAGTTTGAAATTGTTAGAACTCGGTACAACTTTTGTCGTACCAAAAGAAAGAAATGAAATTATGAAGAACCTAC
>CAZKMC010000171.1:0-2306 GCA_964553485.1 uncultured Comamonadaceae bacterium | reverse complement strand
TTGCATTGATGTTAATTTTCCCAGCTAGCTTCATTGCTCAATCCACTCAAATCGACTGGATGTCTATTGAAGAGGCAGTCGAAGCTCAGAAAAAGGAACCTCGAAAGATCATGATTGATGTCTATACACACTGGTGTGGACCTTGTAAAATGATGATGAAAAATACTTTTACAAATGCAGATGTAATCAACTACATCAACAAGTACTACTACGCGGTTAAGTTCGACGCTGAATCACCTGATGCACTTTATTTCAAAGGAACCGATTATAGCAATCCAACTTACGACCCAAATAAAAAAGGGCGTAATGGAGTACATGAATTTTCAAGAGCCCTTAATGTTCAGGCCTATCCTACCCTTGTATATATGGATGAAGAACTGAACGTATTAGCACCAATATCAGGATATAGAACTCCTCCACAATTGGAACTCTATCTGAAGTTCTTTGCGAATGACCAACATATGACCGTCAAATCGCAGGAAGAATGGCAAGAATATCAGAATGGATTTGAACCATTATTTAAGTAATTGGTTATAATCCTAATTAGAGGCCTTTAACGCCCCATTTTTTACATTCTAAATTGCAATCAGACCTTGCGATCCAGATAGTTCTGTGTTGTTTTTGGCTATATTGCGCCACCATTGAATTTAAAACTTAATACAACAACAAAAATGAGCGAAACTGCGCGGATCATCTTGGATGGAAAAGAGTATGAACTGCCCGTATTTACCGGATCTGAAGGAGAAAAAGGGATCGATATATCGAGCCTACGAAGTATGACTGGTTACATTACGATGGATTCCGGATTCAAAAATACTGGAGCAACCAAAAGTGCAATCACATTTCTTGATGGTGAAAAAGGAATTCTAAGATATCGTGGATATCCAATCGAACAACTTGCTGAAAAAGCAGAATTTCTAGAAGTAGCGTATTTACTTATTTATGGTGAACTACCCCAACAAGAACAGTTGGATTGGTTCAAAGATAGCGTGACAAATCACACGCTGGTCCATGAGGATATGCGTCGGTTTTTTGAGGCATTCCCCAATGATGCACACCCAATGGGAATCTTGTCTTCCATGATTGCCAGTTTATCTACCTTCTATCCAGAATCTCAAAACCCAAATCGCCCATTCAAAGACATTGAACTGACTATTCATCGTCTTATTGCTAAGCTTCCAACCTTGGCTGCTCAAGCTTATAAGAACTCTCAGGGCCATCCTAATACATATCCAAAAAACTCATATAGCTACACGGAAAACTTCCTGTTTATGATGTTCGGACTGCCGTCAGAGGAATTCGATGTAGATCCTATCGTAAGTGACGCACTGAACAAGCTTTTGATTCTTCATGCTGATCATGAGCAAAACTGCTCTGCTTCTACTGTGAGAATCGTTGGATCAAGTCAAGCCAACCTGTACTCTTCTATCTCTGCCGGAATTGCCGCTTTGTGGGGACCACTTCATGGAGGCGCAAACCAGGCAGTTATCGAAATGCTTGAAAAAATTCGTGAAGACGGTGGAGATTATCAAAAGTGGATCGATAAAGCAAAAGACAAATCAGACTCCTTCCGTTTGATGGGTTTTGGTCACAGAGTCTACAAAAATTTTGACCCTCGTGCTAAAATCATCAAAAAAGCAGCAGATGATGTATTGACTAAACTCGGAATCAGCGACCCAGTCTTAGATATTGCGAAAAAACTTGAAGCGGTCGCTTTAGAAGATGAGTATTTCGTTAGCAGAGGGCTGTATCCAAACGTAGATTTTTATTCAGGAATAATCTATCGTGCACTAGGTATACCAACTGAAATGTTTACCGTCATGTTCGCCATTGGAAGGCTACCTGGATGGATCGCTCAATGGAAAGAAATGGTCGAAAATAGAGATCCTATTGGAAGACCAAGACAGATTTATGTGGGCGCAAATGTTCGTGATTACGTTCCTATGAACAAAAGATAATTCCCCAAAAAAAACAACTTCAAAGCCCCGAGAATCGGGGCTTTTTTTTTCATCTTTGTGATATGAGCGCTATAGACCAAGGAGATATTTCAACCGATATTGACGAGGGAATCGGAACTATCGAATTTCATCACCCGCTAAGTAATTCGTTACCCGGAAAACTGCTGGGTAAACTAGCTAATTCAATTTCAGAATTTGGGGAAAACAACGAGGTAAGAGTCATCGTTCTCAAATCTGCAGGTGACCGCGCTTTTTGCGCAGGAGCAAGTTTTGATGAGTTAATCTCCATCGACAACTTAGAAACTGGGAAGCTATTTTTTTCTGGGTTTGCCAATGTCATCAATGCAG
>CAZKMC010000170.1:0-6413 GCA_964553485.1 uncultured Comamonadaceae bacterium | reverse complement strand
AGACCAGTGTTGTATCAATACACCCAACTTCATCGGTCATTATGATGAAATAATCTCCTGCTGCAAGGTCTTCGAAAACAAAATCTCCTGATTGCGTAGAAAGTGGATCTGTACCGATTGGGTTTCCATCTACATCGGAAGCCCAAAGGTCCAAGTCAACAGTACCATTTCCGCCTCCGCCAAGTTCGACAGTTGCGAGTTCTCCAAAACATAGAAGTGGATCCACCACGGTCACATTTGAGTTCAAAGGGTTGTTCAGACATGGCTGAGGTTCAAAAACAAGATCATAGTCTGCTTGATCTTCACAAGACTGACAATCATCAACAAAAGTTTGAATTGATACGTCCACAGAAACATCACCGCAAGTAGTAATTTGGGCAATAAGCACTCTCAAGTCAGGACCGGCATAACCATTTGGTTGGTTGTAGGTTGTATAAACGGCACCATCATCAATAGGTTGGGTGCAAGGATCCGTTATTGGCGGCGGAGGAACGGTAGTTGCAATAGAACAATCACCAGCATCAAAAGTATTCAACATTCCGATGGTCCAAAAAGTATCCCAGCATAAGTCTTCAAATCCAGGAACCAGACAGAGCGCACCGTTAACTTGCGATCCAACTACGCCACCAAGAGGGTGGTTGAAACAACCACATGGGGCATCAATGACCATATCATTGCCTTCAAACGAATTATCTCCCATCCAAAAACCGTACACTGCAGACAAGAAATCTGTTTCATTTGTGAACGTGGCATAAACCCGATAAGTGACATATCCGGTAAGGTCTGTTCCACCCACAACACCATAATGCACTTGAGCCACTTCTATCTCAACACCAGTTGATTGGGTTCTAGCAGAAACAAATGCCAGTGCAAAAATTAACACCGAAAGAATTTTTCTCATCATAGGAACTGTCCTTCATTAATCTATAGAAACTTCTTCGGGGCGAAGCCCCAAAAAAGAATACTTATTATTCACCCTCTACTTAATAGTTCTCAAAAAAAGGTCGAAAGGTTGTCTGTCCTCCTTAATTTTGAGTTCCCGAAAATAGCCATTTTGAACAAGATTGCATGAAAAGCTTCGTACAGATTAAAGAAGAACCATATATCCTATGGGAAGATGACCGGTATTTAGCGTGTTGGAAGCCTAATAATTTGCTTGTACACCGCACCAATTTTGACTTCGGAGAAAAAGAGAGTTTGCGTAATTATTTGATTGATACTTTAGGCAAGGCTCATGCGCCATTGCATCGATTGGACAAACCGACTTCTGGAGTTGTCCTTTTTGCGAAGGACAAAGAGGCATTTAAGTATGTACAGGAGCAATTTGTAGGAAATTCAATTGAGAAAGAATATGTGGCTATAGTAAGAGGATTTGTCACTGAGGAAGGCGTAATTGACAAACCGTTAAGCGGCAGTGATGGTGGAGAGGCAAAAGCATCTGAAACCCGTTACGCCCCATTAGCAACTGTGGAGCTTGACATTCCTGTAAGCCGTTATGCATCTGCTCGTTATTCCTTGGTAAAGGTTTCGCCGAAAACTGGGCGTTACCATCAAATCCGCATGCATTTTTCGCATTTTCGTCATCCAGTAATTGGGGACCGGAGACATGGGGATGTAAAGCATAATAAAATGTGGGAAAGTGAATTTGGGATTCGGTCTATGTTTTTACATGCCAACATACTCAAGTTCAAACACATAAATGGAGAACTAATTTCTGTGAAAGCACCTTTTCCAGAGTTATGGAAATTGGTTTCCCGTAAATTTTCTTGGGATGAATTTATCTATTAGAAAATCAATTGGTTTTGTTGTGTTCTGTTGCAGTTTTTGCTACTCGCAAGGTTGCTTTGGACTTGCCTGTGCATTTGAGGGGAGTGATGTGCCTGATTATTATCAGTTGTCTGCTTGGGCTGCTCATCCGATGCTTGATGACCCTTCCGATTTTGTGCCTAAAGGATATCAATTTGGGGCTAAAACACTGCCAGAAGTGGACGTATTTTTTGTTCATCCAACTTCATTTACTCAAAAGACTGAAGATTGGAATGCTGAGGTAAATAATTCAGGAATTAATCAGAAGACTGACCAGGGAAGCATCCTTTTTCAAGCTAGTACATTCAACGTCTTAGGACGTGTTTATGCTCCTCGTTATCGTCAGGCTCACTTGCGAAGCTACATTCATATGGATTCTGGCGGGAAAGAAGCCTTGGATCTCGCATATTCTGATGTAGAGCGGGCATTTTTATTTTTCATCGAGTTTGAGTCTAAAGGACGTCCGTTTATTCTAGCATCACATTCACAAGGCACCACACACTTGATGCGGTTAATTAAAGAGCATTTGGATCATACCCTGCTCAAAAACAGACTGGTAGCGGCTTATTTGGTTGGTATGCGTGTAAATCAAGATGAGTTTGATGAGATTCCCCCTTGTAAATCTGAGGGTGACACCGGGTGTTATTTGTCGTGGATGACTTTTCGAAAAGGCACCCTTCCGGTTTTTTACGACGATAAATTTGATTTACATGCCGTCCACAACCCAATTAATTGGACCTCAAATCTGGACAGTTCTGGATTTTCGAAAAGGAAAATTCACAATGGAATTTTGATGCCTGATTTCAGGATTCGTTTCCCTCACAGCATTGTTGCAAAAACCTCTAAAGGAATGCTTTGGATAAAGAAGCCCCGAGTATGGTATGGATGGTTGTTGGGTAGAAAAAACTGGCATATTGCCGACTATAATTTGTTTTGGAATCATGTGCGCGCCAACGCATTACTGCGCAGTTCAAATTACTTAAAACAAGATTTTCCGGACAATACTCATCACTGAAATTGAGCCAGAGTGCTGTTTTTTTTTCAGTGGAATTGCTTATATTTATCAATTACCAGAACCAAGATTCTTAACCAAAATTCAGCCTAATGAACAAGCTTTTTGCTGTGGCAGTGATATGCCTTGCCTGTTGCATATCCTCACTTTCACTGATTTCTCAAAACATTGTTACCCTCGAATTAACCACAGATTGCTGGGGTGGCGAGGTAAGTTGGAGTATCGAAGATGGCAATGGAGTTGTTATTGCCTCTCAACCAACCAACTTCTATGGAAATGATCAGATTTTTACTGAGGTCATTGATTTGCCAGATGGATGCTACACTTTCTTCATCAATGACTCATACGGAGACGGTATGTACGGTTCTCAATGGGGCGGATGTGCCGTGGATGGGAATTATGTAATCACGGATGCTAATGCCGATATTCTGGTGCAAATGACAGCTCCAAATGCTAACTATGGAACGGGCACTTCTCATCAGTTTTCTGTACCAACACCAGGTAGTATTCTTGGATGTACCGATCCAAGTGCATTGAACTATAACGCCTGTGCAAGTTTGGATGACGGAAGTTGCACCTACCCTCCTATTGTAGCAGCCTTTTCTTTTGATACCGGTTCAAGTTGTGCTGGAGCCATGGTGCAATTTACTGATGGAAGTACTGGCGATCCTGTAAGTTGGGCATGGGATTTTCCTGGTGGGACACCAGCCACAAGCACAGATCAAAACCCTATTGTTGATTATGCGGCTTCTGGGACCTTCTCAGCTACACTTACCGTTACAAATCAATTTGGGAATACAGATCAGGTTTCCTACGACATTATAATCAATGCTGGAATTACCCTTGACATTGTTATTGTACAGGACAATTATCCAGGAGAAACATCTTGGGATGTACAAGACGAATTGGGTAATGTGTTAGCAACCGGAGGAGTTGCAGGCGGATCGGTTTGTTTGGCCGATGAATGTCACTCTTTTACAATTTATGATAGCTATGGCGACGGAATTTGCTGTGGATATGGTCAAGGTTCCTATACGCTCTTCATCAATGGTCTTGAAGTTGGCACAGGTGGCGAGTTTGCGTTCTCACAATCTGTGAACGTGAATTGCCCTCCCGGAACTGATTGCAACAATGCCATTGTAGTTGGCGAAGGTGAGCATACAGCTCCTTATGACAATGCTTGGTTCAATTTTACTCCGGCGGCCAACGGTCAGTATCGGATTACAACTTGTGACCGCGCAACATGTGACACAAAGATCTGGATGTATGACTACTGCAACATGGGGTTGTTTGACGACACCAATGAAGCAACGCTTACATACAATGATGACTTGTGTGGTGTTCAAGCAGAAATTACACCACTGCTTGCAGGTGGACAAACATATTGGATCAGAATAGGCAGTACGGATGGTTCTTGCACTGGAACAGTTGATTTTGCCATTGAGTATATGGGACCTATTCAGGGATGCACGGACCCATTGGCTTGCAATTATCTTCCAATTGCAGAAATTCCGGATGTATGTTATTTTCCGGGAGATATTCAGTGCCCTGGTATTGGGCCAGACTTGTTCATACTTGAGGATGTATTCTACAACTCCATGTATAACACGACCTTAACGAGCAATGATGCTTGTTATATTGCTGAAGGATGCATGCAAGGTTTTGGCGAGCGACAGATCATTCGATTTACTACCCATATTAAGAACATCGGCACCGAAGATTATTTCATTGGAGATCCGAACGACAATCCTGATCAGTTTGAATTCGATGCTTGCCACAATCACTGGCATTACGAAGGCTATGCAGAATATGTGATGTATGACGATTTTGGTGCTCCTATGCCTCAAATTGGTTTTAAGAACGGGTTCTGTGTGTTGGACCTTGAATGTTCAGATGGCGGGCAAGCCAAATATACTTGTGGCAACATGGGCATTACTGCTGGTTGTGGAGACATTTACAGTAGTGGTCTATCATGTCAATGGGTGGATGTTACGGATGTAGCCCCAGGCTCCTACACGCTTGTAATGAGAACAAATTGGGATCAATCACCCGATGCCAATGGCAGTTATGAATTAAGCTATGAGAATAATTGGGCTGCAGTCTGCTTTTCATTTGACCGTGATGCCAACGGAAATATGATCAATTTCACTAAATCACTTGACTGTCCAGTCATTTTTGATTGTGCAGGTATTCCATTTGGCATTGCAGTTCCTGACTGTGCAAATAATTGTCCAGGAATAGTAGCCAAAGGAGATGTAAACAATAGCGGTGAACTTGATACGGCAGACGCCAATCAATATGCTTCAGACATTCTAGGTACTGACTACGTTATTACCCCTTGTACCGACATGAATAACGATGGTACAATCACGGTAACCGATGCGGCTTTGATTGCGGGTTGTGTGTTTTATGGACCTGACCACGTAGATGAATTAGGAGTATTAGATCACTGTATATGGGATGATGAAATTATCAATCCCAACCACACTACTACTCTATCGATTGGGGAGATTAATACAGACCTGGGTTATTTGGACATCCACGTATTGAACCCTGACAATGAAATTGTTGGATACGAATTTAATCTTTCAGGATTAACCATTCTAAGTGTTGAAAACCTGGCTGATCCTTTGGTATATGACATTACACCACAAGCATCTTTAGGCGGTAATAAGGTTCTTGGGTTTACTTATGACGACATGATTTTCCAGAAAAACACGTCGCCGGTTCCTATTGTTCGAGTATACTATCAAACTATTACATCTCCAGATATCTGCATTTCTCAGATAGTGGATATTGTGAATGAGAATTACCACAACGTCCTTACAGTTGCCGGTCCGTGTATGAGTGTTGGAATAGCCGATTTTGCTGATTTTGGTGTAAGTGCGAATGTGATTTGTCAAGGCGAATCTGTCAACTTCACCGATTTGAGCAGCATGACCATTGTTAGTTGGGATTGGAACTTTACAGGAGCTTCTCCTGCTTCCTCCACTGATCAAAACCCAACGAACATCACATACAATACTCCGGGAGTTTACAGTGTGACACTAACAGCTAATAACGGGATTCAAAGTGACAGTGAAACTAAAGCGGCATTGATCACTGTTTTGGCTCATACTCCTTGGCACCTAGACTTTGATAACGATGGATACGGGGATGGCAACACTGCTTTGATGGCGTGTGATGCACCGGTAGGCTATGTAACTGACAATAGTGATTGTGATGACTTGGACCTAACAGTTTACCCAGGCGCCCCAGGGACCGGATTGAACATTGACAATGACTGCAATGGCATTGTTGAGGGTACTGAGATTGGTGAATGTATTGGCGACTTCAATCAAGACGGCAACAGAGATGTGGCCGATTTGCTATATATGCTGCAATACTTTGGATGTAACCTTGATTGTGGCGAAGCTGATTTGAATGGAGATGGGAATGTAACACAAGCTGACTTGCTGAGTTTCCTTCCTATGTTTGGAATTCCTTGTGATTAGCGTAATAATTACGAAACTAAAAAGCCCTCGGTCGAGGGCTTTTTTTTTCTTTTGTATTTCCAATCAGGCCTCAAGAAAAGACTTGAGCTTTTCTCTGAATA
>CAZKMC010000169.1:3140-6428 GCA_964553485.1 uncultured Comamonadaceae bacterium | reverse complement strand
TACAATCCCCTTGTTTCCGTGACGTCCAGCCATCTTGTCACCAACTTTCAGCTTACGCTTAGAAGCAATATAAACTTTCGCCAATTTCACAATTCCTGCTGGCAATTCATCACCAACAGTAATCTGGAATTTCTTACGCTTGTAATGACCTAGGATGTCATTGTACTTCAAATTGTAGTTGTGGATCACTCTTTTCACCAACCCGTTCAATTCTTCGTCGCGGGTCCATGTTTCAGCATTCACAATGCCATAGTCCAATGAATGAAGTGCTTTTTGAGTGAATTTCACACTCTTCTTAATTTGCTCTTCTCCATAATAGTTGGAAACTCCTTGTGAAGTTTTTCCACCTACTATTTTCATAAGCTTTTCTACAAGCACTTTCTTCAATTCACCAACTTCCTTGTCAAACTCCTTGTCAATTGCATCAATAAGACTCTTATCTGAGGCTTTTGACTTACGGTCTTTGATTGCACGAGAGAATAACTTCTTCTCGATTACCACACCTTTAGCAGATGGAGGAACTTTAAGAGAAGCATCTTTTACATCTCCTGCTTTATCTCCAAAGATTGCTCGAAGAAGCTTTTCTTCTGGCGATGGATCAGTTTCACCTTTAGGAGTAATCTTACCAATTAAGATATCTCCTTCCATCACTTCAGCTCCGATTCGAATCAAACCGTTCTCATCAAGATCACGAGTTGCTTCTTCACTCACGTTAGGGATATCCGCAGTTAATTCTTCAATACCACGTTTTGTATCTCTTACTTCCAGCACATATTCGTCTACGTGAATTGAAGTGAAGATATCTTCACGAACAACACGTTCTGAAATTACAATCGCATCCTCAAAGTTATATCCTTTCCAAGGCATGAAGGCCACCATCAGGTTTTGACCAAGAGCGAGTTCACCGTTCTCAGTTCCATAACCTTCAACCATCACATCTCCTTCTTTCACTGCATCACCTTTCTTTACGATTGGACGCAAGTTGATAGAAGAACCTTGGTTTGTTTTTGCAAACTTGATAATGTTGTACACCTTCACATCTTCGTCAAAACTTACCAATTCATCATTGGTGTTTCTCTTGTATTTGATGCGAATTTCCTTTGCATCTACATAGTCAACAACACCTTCACCTTCAGCGCGCAATAATACGCGTGAATCTCGGGCAACACGTCCTTCAAGACCAGTACCTACAATTGGGGCATCTGGTTTCATCAAAGGCACGGCCTGGCGCATCATGTTTGATCCCATCAAAGCCCTGTTCGCATCATCATGCTCAAGGAAAGGAATCAAAGAAGCTGCTATCGAAGCAATTTGGTTAGGAGCAATGTCCATGTATTTCAAATCCTTCGGAGTAACTACAGGAAAATCTCCTTCCAAACGTGCTTTGACTTCGACACTAGTCAATTTGCCTTTGTCATTCATCGGCACGTTGGCCTGAGCAATCAGCATTGTGTCTTCTTCCTCAGCACTCAAATACTCAACAGCTTCCATTCCGTCTTGAGCTACCCCATCGATTACTTTTCGATAAGGTGTTTCAATGAATCCAAGGCGGTTCACCTTTGCATATACACAAAGAGATGAAATCAGACCAATGTTTGGTCCTTCAGGAGTTTCAATGGTGCATAAACGCCCATAGTGAGTATAGTGAACATCACGTACTTCAAATCCTGCTCTTTCACGAGATAGACCTCCGGGTCCAAGTGCCGAAACACGACGTTTGTGTGTTACTTCGCTCAACGGATTAGTTTGATCCATGAACTGGCTCAACTGGTTGGTACCGAAGAAAGAGTTGATTACTGAAGACAGCGTCTTTGCGTTAATCAAATCCGTAGGAGTGAAGACCTCGTTATCACGAACGTTCATTCTCTCACGGATAGTTCTTGCCATACGAGCCAAACCAACTCCAAATTGGTTGTGAAGTTGTTCACCTACAGTACGAACACGTCGGTTGCTCAGGTGGTCAATATCATCTACATCCTCATTTGAATTCACCAAGTCAATCAAGTACTTGATAATTCGGATGATGTCTTCTTTTGTTAGGGTACGCGCATCCATAGTGGAATCGTGACCCAATTTTCTGTTGATGCGGAAACGCCCTACTTCTCCTAAGTCATATCTCTGCTCAGAAAAGAATAGTTTATCAATAACACCACGCGCTGTTTCTATATCTGGTGGCTCAGCATTACGCAGTTGGCGATAGATATATTCTACAGCTTCCTTCTCAGAATTCGATGTGTCCTTTTGAAGTGTGTTGTAGATGATTGTATAATCGCTTAGGTTAATATTTTCCTTGTGAAGGATGATTGTTTTCGCACCTGATTCAAGAATCAATTCAACATGCTCTTTCTCAATCACAACTTCACGGTCGATAACTACTTCGTTACGTTCAATTGATACAACCTCTCCTGTATCTTCATCAACAAAGTCTTCAATCCATGTTTTAAGCACCCTTGCTGCTAATCGGCGACCGATGACACGTTTAATTCCTGCCTTTGATATTTTGACTTCATCAGCCAAATCAAAGATTTCAAGAATTTCCTTGTCAGATTCGAATCCGATAGCACGAAGTAATGTGGTAACAGGTAACTTTTTCTTACGATCTATGTAAGCATACATTACGCTGTTAATGTCTGTAGCAAATTCAATCCAAGATCCTTTGAAAGGGATAATTCTGGCAGAATATAGCTTTGTACCATTTGCATGTCGGCTTTGGCCAAAGAAAACGCCTGGGCTTCTGTGCAGTTGGTTTACAATTACCCTTTCAGCACCGTTGATTACAAACGATCCTTTCGGAGACATATATGGAATTGTTCCAAGATATACGTCCTGAACAATTGTCTCAAAGTCTTCGTGTTCGGGGTCGGTACAGTACAGTTTCAATTTAGCCTTGAGGGGCACACTGTATGTAAGTCCACGTTCGATACATTCTTCGATGCTATATCGAGGAGGGTCTATGAAGTAGTCAAGGAATTCGAGAACAAACTGATTACGGGTATCCGTAATTGGAAAGTTTTCACTAAATACCTTAAACAGGCCTTCATTCTGACGGTCGTCAGGATTGGTTTCCAGTTGGAAAAACTCTTGAAATGATTTGAGTTGGACTTCCAGGAAATCGGGGTAGTCAAATAAACTATTGGTAGAGGCGAAATCAACGCGATTATCTACCGTCTTAGCTGTTACCAGGGCCATGAGGTTAACGGATCAAGCGTACAACAAACAAAAGAACTGCAGGTGAAATAGGGCAAAAAGGGTTTAGGTCTTGACCTGCGGCCCGACCTAAACCCTATG
>CAZKMC010000169.1:0-3130 GCA_964553485.1 uncultured Comamonadaceae bacterium | reverse complement strand
CTAAGTGTGTGTCTTACTTAATTTCAACTTCCGCTCCTGCTTCTTCAAGTTGTGCTTTCAAAGATTCTGCTTCATCTTTTTGTATGCCTTCCTTGATAGGTGCAGGTGCTTTGTCTACGATTTCCTTAGCTTCTTTCAGTCCTAAACCAGTAAGTTCTTTTACCAATTTAACAACTGCTAGTTTAGCCCCACCGGCTGCTTTAAGGATTACGTCGAATTCGGTTTGAACATCACCACCGTCAGCGTCTCCGCTTCCAGCAGGTGGTCCTGCTACTGCAACAGCAGCTGCAGCTGGTTCAATTCCGTATTCTTCTTTGAGGATTATAGCGAGCTCGTTTACCTCTTTTACTGTAAGGTTTACAAGATCTTCCGCCATTACTTTCAAATCCGCCATTTTATGAAATATTAAATGTAATTCTACAATTGATTATTAAAAATTCTATTTGAGCTTAACGCTCAGAGAGTGTCTTTACAATACCAGCGATGGTACCTCCGCTTGACTTAAGTGCAGAAATAACATTCTTAGCTGGAGATTGAAGTAATCCAATCAATTCGCCAAGAAGTTCATCCTTGCTCTTAATTTCTGTCAATGCAGTAAGTTGGTCATCTCCGATATATGTAGATTCCTCAACATAAGCCGCCTTAAGGGCTGGGCGATCAGACTTCTTACGGAAGTCTTTGATCAACTTAGCAGGTACATTTCCAACTTCTGCAATCATTACAGATGTTTGTCCCACTAAAGACCCATACATTTCCGAGTAGTCATGTCCTTCTATCTTCTCCATTGCTAGACGAAGTAGAGTGTTCTTAACTACACGTATTTGGACACCCTTTTTAAAGCATTCCCTTCTCAGTTGGCTTGTTGCCGAGGCATTCAATCCAGATGTATCAGCCAAATAAATGACTTTAGCATCGGAAAGCATCTCTGTTAGTTCAGCTACTTGTGCGTTTTTATCTTCGCGTTTCATTGCATTCGATTTGCACAGCTACTAAACAGTAACTGATTTAGGTTCAACTTTAATTCCGGGACTCATAGTAGCACTCAAAGAGATGCCTTTCATATAAGTTCCTTTAGAGGCCGAAGGCTTTAGTTTGAGCAGAGTACCGAGAAGCTCTTGAGCATTCTCTTTAATTTTCTCAGCATCAAAAGATGTCCTTCCTATAGATGCATGGACAATTCCATACTTATCTACTTTGAAATCAATCTTACCTGCCTTCACTTCAGTCACCGCCTTGCCAACTTCCATTGTAACAGTACCCGATTTCGGGTTGGGCATAAGACCTCTAGGACCTAAAATACGTCCTAAAGCACCTACTTTCCCCATTACGTTTGGAGTGGTAATAATCACATCTACATCGGTCCAGCCGCCCTTAATTTTCGTCAGATACTCATCCAGCCCAACAAAATCAGCACCGGCTGCTTTCGCTTCTTCTTCTTTATCTGGAGTACAGAGAACAAGAACTTTGACGTCCTTACCTGTTCCATGAGGAAGTGAAACGATGCCACGCACCATTTGATTGGATTTTCTGGGATCTACACCTAGGCGAACTGCAATGTCCACAGAAGCATCAAATTTTGTCGTAGAAACTTCTTTGACAATAGATGCTGCCTCTCCGAGAGGGTATGACTTTTCACTGTCAAATTTCTCGAGGATCGCTTTCCTGTTCTTAGTTAATCTTCCCATTGTGTATAAATCTAAATTCTGACGTTTAAGAAGGACGTTGGCCAATGATGGTAATACCCATGCTTCTTGCTGTTCCAGCCACCATATTCATGGCTGAATCAACAGTAAAACAGTTTAAATCGGGCATTTTGTCTTCTGCAATAGTACGCACCTGAGCCCAGGATACTTTTCCAACTTTTTTACGGTTAGATTCCGGAGAACCTTTTTTCAGCTTTGCAGCTTCCATAAGTTGTATAGCAGCCGGGGGTGTTTTGATTATAAAGTCAAAGCTCTTATCAGCAAAAACCGTGATAACAACTGGTAATACTTTACCAGCTTTATCTTGGGTTCTTGCATTAAATTGCTTGCAAAACTCCATAATGTTCACACCTTTCGCACCCAAAGCGGGTCCTACAGGAGGTGAAGGGTTAGCAGCACCACCGCGTACTTGCAGTTTAATCAGTCCAATTACTTCTTTTGCCATTTGGCTATTTATTTAGACAGTTCACTAGGGACAATGGGAAGCATTTAAATGGGCATCGTTCCATGTTTACCTGAATATCCTTAATTAATTTTCTTTTTCAACTTGTAAGTAGCCAAGTTCAACAGGAGTTTTACGTCCAAAGATCTTCACCATTACTTTCAATTTCTTCTTCTCTTCATTGATCTCTTCAATGGTTCCATTGAATCCGTTGAATGGCCCGTCTATTACTTTAACGGTCTCATCAATGATGTATGGGATGTTCAGTTCTTCGCCAGTTTCAGCAAGTTCATCTACTTTACCTAGAATTCTGTTCACCTCAGACATTCTCAATGGAAGTGGCTCTCCTCTTTTCTCTGCACCCAAAAATCCGATAACATTGTTAATGTTGCGGATAACGTGAGGCACTTCACCTATCAAAGCTGCTTCAACTAGCACATATCCAGGGAAGAAACTACGCTCTTTACTGACCTTTTTGCCATTGCGTATTTGATATACCTTTTCAGTGGGAATCAAAATCTGGCCGACATAATCCTGCAGGCCCTGTGCGTTGATTTCACTTTCAATGTATTCCTTTACTTTCTTTTCCTTGCCACTAATGGCGCGGACTACGTACCATTTCTTTTCAAACTCAGCCATGCGGGTTGTTGTTCTGTTATTATCAGGTAATAAATTCGTAGATGAAACCAATAATTCCTTTCCACCAAGATCCATCATCACCAGAATTCTGCACACCGAAAACGAAGTCCATCAAAAAGACGAGGCCTGCAATTATCAATGAAGCAATAAACACAAGCACTGAGCTTTCCTGAAGTTCTTTCCATGATGGCCAGGTCACTTTGTGAACCAGTTCATCATAAGACTCTTCCATATATTTTCCTATTCCTGCCATACGCATTCTTTTTGCACGGGTGGCAGGACTCGAACCTGCAGCCAATGGTTTTGGAGACCACTACTCTACCAATTGAGCTACACCCGTTTATAC
>CAZKMC010000168.1:268-6451 GCA_964553485.1 uncultured Comamonadaceae bacterium | reverse complement strand
CAAATTTCTTGTGGCTTCCATGTTCATTCTTTTCTTTCTAGGACTAAAAGATGACATCATCGGCGTCAGCCCAAGTAAAAAGCTCCTTGTTCATATGGCAGTAGGTGTCATCTTGGTGCTGATGGCTGACATACGAATAACAGACTTCTGGGGACTATTTAACCTGGGTGACATTCCTGATAGTTTCAGCATCATTTTCAGCATTTTCGTGTACATCGTCATTGTGAATGCAATGAACTTGATTGACGGTATTGACGGACTGGCTGCAGGAATTGCTTTCATCGCTTCCATGACCTTTGGATTCTGGTTCTATCGTACAGGCGATCTACCACTAGCATTGCTAGCTGCAGGTTTGGGCGGGTCATTACTTGGCTTTCTGATTTTCAACTACAACCCTGCTCGGGTATTTATGGGAGATTCCGGATCACTCACCATTGGTGTTGTCCTTTATGTTCTGGCAGTGAAAATGATTGAATTCCCTGTAGACCAACTACCTGAGGCCATGCGTGGTGTTTCTAAACCTGTGTTGGCTATGGCTATTTTGAGTTACCCATTGATTGACACACTTCGGGTGTTTGTGCTGAGAACACTGAAAGGAAAATCGCCATTTAGCGCCGACAAAAACCACATTCACCACAAGTTACTGAGCCTTGGAATGTCTCACAAACAAGTGACCTTAGTGCTCTACCTCTATTCCATTGGAATTGTGGTTCTCACGTTTTTCATGCCCAAGCATACACCTAACATTAGCTTTCTTGTAGTAGGTGGAATTGGAATAGTTTTGACTCAGGCACTTTTTTTAATAAAGAAAAAGAAGAAAAAACCGGTTGGCGCATGAGTTTGAGATTCATCTTATTGATTGCGTGTGCGGGCATTGCGTTAGATTCTGCCGGCCAAGAGCCAGAAGGATGGCCGCTGCTTTCTCCATTGAGTCCGGCATTAGAAGAGGCCAATCAATACAGGGCAGAGGCACATTCAAGCCTTCAGCCATTAGCACCCTTTCTTGAAGAAGCCACCTTGCAAAGGACCGTTGATAGCCTGTTTTGGAGACGAACTGACAACCACCTGCAGGTAAAGCCTCTATTGGATGTCCGAGCGGGAGGAATTGCCCAGCCTTCGTTGGATTATGCTCAGTGGGCGGGTGCTGGAGTCTCACTACGAGGCCGCTTTGGGAATCGTTGGACACTTAGATTAAACACTTCCGTTTACAGTGCATTCCTTCCAAATTACCTCTCGCCAGACAGCGGTAGAAAAGACATTCTTCCAGGAATAGGTGGTGCCACCAGAGTTGGTGAATCTTATGTAGCACCATACTTGAGCGGCGCATTATCCTGTCGGTTAGGAAATCACTTCAGCCTGGAAGCAGGAAGAGGGAAGCACTTTTGGGGAGACGGATACCGATCTATGGCTTTGAGCCACAATGCAGCTCCCTTCCCCTATGTGAGTCTCACCACCAAAGTCTGGAACATCAAGTATGTGAACTTGTGGACGATGCTTCGAGATATTTCTCCTCAACCCTCCACCAATGGCAATTTGAAATTTGCCACTATGCATGCTTTGAGTTGGAATGTGAGCAAACGACTCAACCTAAGCTTGTATGAAGCCGTTGTTTGGCAAGCAAAAGACAGTCTCAACAACCGGTCTTTTGAAATGAACTATCTCAATCCAGTGATTCTATTGCGCCCTGTAGAATTTGCTCAAGGGTCTGCGGATAATTCCTTGCTAGGATTGGGGGCAAGGTTTAAAGTGAGAAAAGATGTTCAGCTCTACGGCCAGGTCTTTTTTGACGAATTTCTTCTGTATGAAATGAACCGAAATGAAGGATGGTGGGCAAACAAATTTGGTTTGCAGTTTGGGGTAAAAACGTGGAACTTCCTTCTCCCCGGCCTGAATGTGCTCACAGAAATGAACATGGCCAAACCCTTCACTTACACACATGGAAGTGTCTTACAAGCCTACGGGCATCAAGATCAAAGTCTTGCCCATCCTTTAGGGACTAACTTCCTGGAATGGATTACAAAGCTTGAATACCACACACCAAATTGGAGGTTAGAAAACACATTTATGTGGGCAATTCAAGGGTCTGATCTCAATGGAGAAAATTACGGAAGCGACGTATTCCGGTCCTATAGAAACCCGAAGAGCGCCTATGGCAATTACGTGGCTCAAGGTTTAAAAAGCACCATTCACTATGAAGAATGTACTTACCTCCGTAGGTTAAATGAGGGCAGTCCGTTGTGGTGGACATTAAGTGGTGGATTCCGTTATATAAGCAACGACCTCGAACAACACCTTGACCCTTTTGTTTTTATTGGTATAAGGAGCGAAATCAGAGGGCCCTATTTGGATAAATAGAACCCTTTTTTCATCGGTTTAAGCCGAAAAAAGGACTAATTTTGTGCCCAAGTTTCGAGAATTGAAAGCATCACAAATCATTTCAAGCCAACAGTCCAACTGGATGTCCCGACTGAAAGACCTTGCCATATTTTTCAAGCTCCGATTATCAGTAATCGTAGTACTTTCTGCATTCCTGGGTTACCTGATGGGAGCAGAAGTTGCGGTGTTGTCTGAAATCACTGCTTTGATTTTAGGAGGCATTCTCCTAACCGGAGCTTCAAATGGTTTCAATCAGGTTTGGGAACGAGACATTGACGGACTCATGAAGCGCACAGCTGAGCGACCAATGCCAACAGGGCGGATGTCTGTGGTGCAAGGAATACTAGTAGCGAGTCTTGCTGGTGGAAGTGGTGTATTTATCCTTTGGTATTTTCTAAATCCAATTGCCGGAATCCTCGGGGTCATCGCAATTTTCTTTTATGTCTTCTTGTATACACCAATGAAGATGCACAGTCCCTTGGCTGTGTTCATTGGCGCTTTTCCTGGGGCGATTCCTCCGATGCTGGGATATGTGGCCGCTTCTTCAAGTTTTGGAGTTGAACCAGGAATCCTGTTTGCAGTTCAATTTATGTGGCAGTTCCCACATTTCTGGGCAATTGCCTGGGTTGCTCATGATGACTACGCAAAAGCAGGATATAGATTGTTGCCATTTAGAAGTGGCCGAACCAAAAGAACAGCATTCCAAATCGTCCTTTATAGCCTTTTTCTGATTCCTGTAAGTCTACTTCCTTGGGCTCTTCCAGCAGAAAGCCCTATGGTAGGCAATATCGCAGCTGCAGTAACATTCATCTGTGGGGCTGTATTTGCTCTCCTCGCCTTTAGGCTATATAAAAGCTTGGAACTCAAAGACGCCAAAACCTTGATGTTCGCATCGTTCATTTACCTCCCGATCGTTCAACTGATCTATGTAATTGATAAAATATAACATGAGCGAAAACTCCAGTTTACCCAAATCAACACCCAACTCCTCCAACGGTAAAGACGTATTCGAAGGATTAGATCCTGAAATTAGAATCCGCACCAAAAAGATGCTGATGTACTTCATCATCTTTGCCATTGTAATGTTGTTTGCTGGATTTACCAGCGCCTACATCGTGAGTAATATTGGAAACTATTGGGTCCACATTGAGCCAACAACTGGCTTATGGATTTCCAATGTTCTGATTGTCATTTCAAGTATCACAATGATACTTTCTTTACGTGCCATGCAAAAAGGCAAGGTGAAAATATCGCAAATCTTCCTTGGCCTTACATTGCTTCTTGGCGTTGCATTTACTGTATCACAACGCAATGGCTGGCAGGAACTTGCAGACAAAGGGCTGGGCTGGACGGTTGGCAACAATGAAGAAGGTTTAGAATCTTACCGCTGGAATAACCTTGATCAATTGAAGGGTGAATACGGCGTGGACTATACAGTTCTGAAGGACGGAATTCCGCTGATTTACGACAATGGCGACTTCTACAGACCAGATGATACTTTGAAAGTGAGTCCTATTACCAGCCAAGTCAAGCAACAAACCAATAGCTCAAGCGCCTACATTTATGCATTGATTCTTGTGCATATTTTGCATCTTGCTTTTGGATTAGTTTACCTTTGCGTGAACATGATCAGAACCACGAGAGGTTCAATTCACCCCGGAGATACGGTGCGTTTGTACACGAATTCCATGTACTGGCATTTCCTAGGTATTTTGTGGCTCTATTTGTTCGTGTTTTTATTCATTATTCATTAAACTTGCAGCAAATTTTCCGAGGTTATGTCAGGAGAAGCAACAAAAGCAATTCCGAAAGAAGTACTGTGGGGCGGTGGTAGATCACCATTCTCTGTCAGTTATGGTAAAATGATGATGTGGTACTTTTTGGTATCCGATGCGCTGACTTTCAGTGGATTGCTGATAGCATATGGAGTTGCCAGACACATTTCACCAGATGCTTGGCCAATTGGTGAGCAGGTATTTCAAGCCCTTCCGGGGCTAGAAGGTTCTTACCCCCTGATCTATGTAGCATTGATGACGTTTATCCTCATCATTTCTTCTGTAACGATGGTTCTTGCTGTTGAAGCAGGACATCGCAACAACAAAAGCGGGGTAATCAAATGGCTTGGCCTTACCGTAATTGGAGGATTCTTCTTTGTAGGCTCACAAGCCTGGGAATGGTCTCACTTTATCCACGGTTCTGGAGGAGCATTCAATCTGTCTACTGCAATTAACGTCACAGATGTAGATGGTCAGTCACATGATTTGAATACGCAAACACGAGTATTTATGGATCATCACTTCGGTTCAATGTTGGAAGAATTTCAACATGGTGAGCCAGGAGTCCTGCTGAAAGAAACTGCATCTAGCGTTGTAATCAGTGGTCATGGTCATGAGTATCCTCTGGAATTCTTGACATTGAACAAATACACTGAAGGCCAAACTACATTGACCGGAGCAGAAATGATGAAAGCATGGGACGCAGCTGCTGACAATGCATTTGTCTATGGTGCTAACATGGAACACAATGAATACGGAGTTCAGCAACAATATGCCAACTTCTTCTTCTTCATTACAGGTTTCCACGGTTTCCACGTATTCTCTGGTGTAATTATCAACCTGATTATTTTCCTTATGGTTCTTCGTGGTGTCTTTGACAGCCGCGGCCATTACGAAACCGTTGAAAAAGTTGGATTATACTGGCACTTTGTAGACCTTGTTTGGGTCTTTGTATTCACCTTCTTCTACCTCGTTTAATACAAAAGCAGCATTTCCATGGAAAGGGATGACCTCATAGTAAACGAATCTTACGCGCTAAACGCTCATCATGACGAAGAGGCGGGTAAAGCAATTCGGAAAAAAATCTACTTCGTAACTATTCTTCTTACACTAATCACAGTTGTAGAAGTTGGTTTAGGTGTTTACTTCAAGCGCTCTGAAACGTTTGAATGGACTGCGATCAAAACTACTTTCATCATCTTGACTTTGGTGAAAGCAGCTTATATCGTAATGTCTTTTATGCACCTTGGCGAAGAACGGAAGAACCTGCGAAGTGTTATACTTATACCTTATGCACTCTTTATCCTTTATCTGATCTTTATTGGTTTGTATGAAGGTGCAGCTCACTTGAATGCGCACGAAATGTTCCATTAAGGAAATGGCCAAATCAAAGAATTTCAAAAAGTACACCATGTTATTTGTTGTACTTTTTTTGTTTCCCCTTACTTGGGTGTTGGTGTTTGGCGTGTTTTCAAAACACAATTTCAACACGCTCCCCTATTACGGTCCCAGGCAATTGCTTACTCAAAATGATGGCACTACAGATACTGTCTATCATCAGCTCCCTACATTTCAATTCACCAATCAAAATGGGAATCCTTGGGGAAATGACTCACTGAAAAACAAAGTTTGGCTAGCATCATTCTATAGCACCAACTCGCCATACATCGAAAAAATCACCAATCGATTGCTGTGGCCTAATTTCCGCTACCGAGATGAAAGCGACATCATCGTGGTCAGTTTCTCTACAGATACCGACCACGATACTCCTGAGGTGCTTGCCACTTATATTGAAAAAACCACAGAGTACAACGGATTTCCCGGAAAATGGCAATTCCTAACCGGTGATCAAGCAGGCATTCACACATTGATGAAAGAAGGATTTGACCTACCACTTGTAGATAATACTTCTGCATTGTATCTAGTAGATGCCGAGGGATATTTACGAGGACGATACGATGGAAATTCTGAATATGCCATACGTGATGCAGTAGAAGACATAGCCCTACTTAAAAAAGAAATGGACGAAGCT
>CAZKMC010000168.1:0-258 GCA_964553485.1 uncultured Comamonadaceae bacterium | reverse complement strand
GCTGTGTTCAAAGCAAAAAAGCTAGTGAAATGATTTCAATCACAAAATCCACTCTTTTCTTAGTTGGATGCTTCTTTATTCTTTGCACTTCGTGCGAGGAGAACAACAACACGATTCAAAAAGATCTTCCCTATATCGGACCAGTAACACTGGAAGAAAAAATAAGCAACGGCTTGATAGACACCCTCCATTTTACTGTGCCGAAATGGGCCTTCATCAATCAGGACAGTGTTGAAGTTTCTCACCGGAATTACGAGG
>CAZKMC010000167.1:0-6477 GCA_964553485.1 uncultured Comamonadaceae bacterium | reverse complement strand
GAGCGCAAACGCGAAAAACTTGTGGCAAGATATGCTACAAAAAGAGCCGCACTTAAAGAGGCCGGTGATTGGGAAGCCCTTCAAAAGTTACCCAAAAACTCTGCTGCAGTGCGTCTGCATAACAGATGTCAAATTACGGGACGCCCTCGCGGTTACATGCGTCAATTTGGAATTTCACGAGTGACATTTAGAAAAATGGCATTGGAAGGATTAATTCCAGGTGTAAAGAAAGCCAGCTGGTAATCATAACGACTAAAGAAGAGGAAAGATGTATAGCGATCCCATAGCCGATTTTTTGACACGCATTCGAAATGCGCAAATGGCACGTCATAAAGTAGTGGAAATTCCTGGTTCGAATTTGAAAAAGGAATTGACTAAAATATTGTTTGAAAAAGGATATATCCTGAACTATAAGTTTGAAGATGACGACAAGCAAGGTGTAATTAAAGTTGCCTTGAAGTATCATCCTAAATCGAAACGTCCAGCGATTACTGAAATTCAAAGAGTAAGTAAGCCAGGACTTCGTAAATATTCAGGCGCAGATAGTTTGCCACGTGTATTGAACGGACTGGGTATTTCTGTATTGTCTACATCACGTGGACTAATGACAGATAAGGAAGCTAGAAAAGAGAACGTCGGAGGAGAAATTCTTTGCTACGTATACTAAACGACTTTTAAAGAAACGAACATGTCACGAGTAGGAAAATCACCCGTATCATTTCCATCAGGAGTTGAAATATCAGTCTCTGAGGATAATGTGGTGAAGGTAAAAGGAGCTAAAGGTGAACTTACCCAGCAGATTGATCCGTCAATGACCATTCATATCAATGAAGGCGAAGTGATAGTTGAGCGATCTACGGAAACAAAAGATCACAGGTCCAAGCATGGTTTGTATCGTTCATTGATCAATAACATGGTTATTGGTGTGAGTGAAGGTTACAAAATTGAATTGGAATTGGTAGGTGTAGGTTACAGAGCGAAAGTTGAAAATCAATCTTTGGAATTGGCTCTTGGATTTTCACACCCAGTTATCTTCTTGATGCCAGACGAAATCAAAGTCGAAGCCATTATTGAGAAGGGGAAAAATCCACTTTTGGTGCTTGAGTCTTTTGACAAGCAATTGATTGGTACAGTAGCGGCTAAAATCAGATCATTGAGAAAGCCTGAGCCATACAAAGGAAAAGGAATTCGATTTAAAGGAGAAAACATTCGCAGAAAAGCTGGTAAAGCTGCTGCTAAATAATAGATAGTCATGGCGAGCAAGAAAACTCAACGTCGTAGTAAGATTAAAAGACGCGTAGCTGGAAAAGTTCGGGGAACAACAGAACGTCCAAGACTTTCTGTGTTTCGAAGCAATAAACAGATATACGCGCAGGTGATAGATGACCTCAAAGGTGTAACTTTGGCGGCCGCTTCCTCATCGCAAATTAAAGAAGCTGCTTCAGGCAATAAAACAGTACAAGCTGGATTGGTAGGAAAAGAAATTGCAGAGAAGGCGAAAAAAGCAGGTATCGAATTGGTGGTTTTTGACCGCAACGGGTACTTGTATCACGGAAGAGTTAAACAATTGGCAGAAGCTGCTCGTGAAGGCGGGCTCAAATTTTAATTGACATGACGAAAGAAGCACGTTCAGTTCGGTCTACGGAAACAGAACTAAAAGATAGACTTGTAGGAATCAACCGCGTTACCAAAGTAACAAAAGGTGGTCGTACATTCAGCTTTAGCGCAATCGTTGTTGTTGGAGATGAAAACGGTATTGTAGGATCAGGTCTTGGGAAATCTAAAGAGGTGACTACAGCTATTTCTAAAGGGATAGATGATGCCAAAAAGAGTTTGATAAAAGTTCCCCTTATTAAAGGAACAATTCCTCACAAACAAGAAGCTCACTATGGTGGAGCGCACGTGTTGATTAAGCCAGCTGCCCATGGTACTGGAGTGATTGCAGGTGGAGCGATGCGTGCTGTGCTGGAAAGCGTTGGAGTAACGGACGTACTTGCCAAGTCTTTGGGGTCGTCAAACCCTCACAACGTGGTAAAAGCAACTCTGAAGGCTTTGAGCCTCCTTAGAGATGCTGGAGATGTTGCTGATTTGAGAGGAATTTCCGTGGATAAGGTCTTTAACGGTTAAAAAAGAAGGATCATGAGCAAAGTGACAATTACACAAGTAAGAAGCGCAATCGGCAAGCCAAAGCGTCAAAAGGATACCATTCAAGCACTTGGAATTAAGAAGCTAAATGTACCTGTTGAAAAGGAAGCTACACCGCAAATAATTGGGATGATTCGCAAAGTGAGCCATCTCTTGAAAGTACAAGAAAGTTAATTTATAATACCAGGATAATGAACTTAAATAGTCTTACACCAGCGACTGGTTCTACGAAGCAGCGCAAGCGAGTTGGTCGGGGCGAGGGTTCTGGACACGGTGGAACATCTACACGTGGACATAAAGGAGCCAAATCTCGATCAGGTTATAAAAGCAAAATTGGATTTGAAGGAGGGCAAATGCCTCTGCAACGTCGTGTTCCAAAATTTGGTTTTACCAATCGAAACAGAGTTGCTTATAAAGGGATCAATCTTGATACGCTTCAAGAATTGGTTGAACGTAAAAAGCTTACTGAAATTACTCCCGAAATTCTTGTAGCAAATGGAATTTCTTCGAAAAAAGATTTAGTAAAAATCTTGGGCCGAGGAGAATTGAAAGCTAAGATTTCAGTAACTGCTCATGGATTCTCAGCAACGGCCAAAAAGGCCATTGAGGATTCAGGTGGAGAAGCAAAAACGATATAACCCTTTAGGTGATGAAGAACTTTTTAAAGAAATTAAGAGATATCTACAAACACGAGGAGTTGAGGGGTAAAATTCTCATCACACTAGGGTTTATTTTGATTTATCGAGTTGGCTCGTTTATCGTTTTACCTGGTGTAAATTCTGAAGAGCTTTCCAGACAAATGGGATCGCTTGGTTCTGGTGGATTGGGAGATATTCTAGCTTTATTCACTGGTGGGGCTTTCACTAGGGCATCTATTTTTGCTTTAGGAATTATGCCATACATCTCTGCATCTATTATCATGCAGCTTTTGGGAATTGCAGTGCCTTCGGTACAGAAACTCCAGAAGGAAGGTGAAAGTGGAAGAAAGAAGATTAATCAATGGACACGTTTCCTAACAATAGCAATCACATTGGTTCAAGCACCAGGATATCTGGCTTCTACCGTTGTTTCTGTTCCAGGTGCGGTTCCAGAGGCAACCAATTTCTGGTGGTTCTCTTCAGTGGCAATCCTTACTTGCAGCACACTTTTGATTATGTGGTTAGGTGAGCGTATTACCGATAAGGGAATTGGAAATGGAATTTCTCTTTTGATCATGATTGGTATCATTGCTACATTCCCTCAAGCTTTGATTCAAGAATACATTCACCCAGATACTAACTTGTTTTTCTTCCTAGTTGAAATAGCTGCACTAATGGTTGTCATTGGAGCATCTGTTGCCCTGGTTCAAGCAGTTAGAAGGGTGCCAGTTCAAATGGCAAAAAGGGCTGTTCAATCCGGAACTACTTACATGCCATTAGGAGAAGGAGCAAGGCAATATATTCCGATGAAAGTTAATTCGGCGGGAGTAATGCCAATCATTTTTGCACAGGCTATTATGTTTGTCCCACTTTACCTTACACAAACAGAAACGTTCAAGGAAAGCTCTGTACTTCAGTCACTTGGAGACTTTAATGGTGTCTGGTACAACCTGATTTTCTTCTTCATGATTGTGATTTTCACGTATTTCTATACAGCAATTACGGTGAATCCTAATCAAATGGCTGATGAACTCAAACGAAATGGTAACTTTGTGCCCGGAATTAAACCGGGTAGACCAACTGCTGAGTTCCTAGACAACGTCCTTTCGAGGATTACTTTGCCAGGATCAGTATTCTTGGGATTGATTGCTATTTTACCTGCAATCGTTTTCAACGTTGGATTAACACATGCCCAGACATTTTCGATTTTCTTTGGTGGAACATCACTCCTCATTATGGTAGGTGTTGTGTTAGATACACTGCAGCAGGTCGATAGTTATTTACTTTCTCGTCATTATGATGGACTTATGAAGTCTGGAAAGATGAAGGGAAGGACAGCTTCTCCTGTTAGCGGAATAGCCGGCTAAATGGTCTATTACAAAACAGAAGAGGAAATCGGACTTGTCCGAGAAAGTTCATTGCTTGTTGGAAAAACTTTAGCTGAGGTAGCAAAACATGTTCAACCGGGTGTAACCACTCTTGAACTGGATGCGGTTGCAGAAGCTTTTATTCGAGATCACGGTGCCGAGCCAGGATTTAAAGGTTACAACGGTTTTCCGAATTCTTTGTGCACATCTGTCAATGAGCAGGTGGTTCACGGAATTCCGAACAACCAGCCCTTAAGAGATGGAGATATCGTGTCTGTTGATTGTGGTGTGTTGTTGAATGGTTTTTATGGCGATTCTGCATACACGTTTGAAGTAGGAGAAGTTTCGGATGAAATAAAGCAATTGTTGAGAGTTACTAAGGAATGCCTTTCAAGAGCAATAGAAAATGCTCATGCAGGACTTCGAATTGGAGATATAGGACATGCAGTCCAATCCCATGCAGAGGAACAAGGATACGGCGTGGTTAGGGAATTAGTAGGTCATGGATTGGGAAAAAGCCTTCATGAAGCTCCTGAGGTACCTAATTATGGTAGAAGAGGGAATGGTCTAAAATTGCGTCCTGGATTAGTTTTGGCAATAGAGCCTATGATTAACCTAGGAGTCAAAGAGGTGAGACAATCATCTGATGGATGGACGATCGTTACCGCTGATGGAAAACCAAGTGCTCATTTTGAGCATGACATAGTTGTCAGGAAAGGCAAAGCTGAAGTATTGTCAACATTTGAGTATATAGAAGAAGCATTAATGATTAAGTAAATATGGCGAAACAAGCGTCGATCACACAGGATGGTACCATTATAGAAGCATTGTCGAATGCTATGTTTCGAGTGGAACTTGAAAATGGTCACGTCATCACAGCGCATATTTCAGGTAAAATGAGAATGCACTATATAAAAATATTACCTGGAGATCGTGTTAGGGTGGATATGTCACCATATGATTTATCAAAAGGAAGAATCACATTCAGATATAAGAATTAAGATGAAAGTACGCGCATCAATAAAGAAACGTTCTGCGGAATGCAAGATCGTTCGCAGAAAGGGACGGCTTTACGTCATCAACAAAAAGAATCCAAAATTCAAACAACGTCAGGGTTAAACCATACGTGAAAGTATAGAATATGGCTAGGATAGCAGGTATTGACCTCCCAAAGCAAAAGCGAGGAGAAATAGGTCTAACATACATTTTCGGAATCGGAAGAAGTCGTGCTCAACGCATTTTGACTGAAGCGGAAGTTGACTTCAATATTAAGGTTCAAGATTGGGATGATGATCAATTGTCCAAAATCAGAGCAAGTATTGCTCAAAACTTTAAAGTAGAAGGAGAACTTCGTTCTGAGGTACAACTAAACATCAAACGTTTGATGGATATCGGTTGTTATCGTGGAATTCGTCATCGTTCTGGGTTGCCATTAAGAGGGCAACACACAAAGAACAACTCACGCACCAGAAAAGGTAAGCGTAAGACTGTTGCGAATAAGAAGAAAGCTACTAAATAATTAATAGTCCGAGATAGTCTCGGCATTGAGTCCTTTAATTGGACTGATGACCTGAATATTATAATATCATGGCAAAGAACGTCAAGAAAAAGAAGAAGGTAAATGTGGACGCCACTGGGCAACTCCACATACATGCCAGCTTCAACAACATTATCATTTCTCTGACCAACAATCAAGGTCAGGTTATTTCGTGGTCTTCGGCCGGGAAAATGGGCTTTAGAGGCTCAAAAAAGAACACGCCGTATGCAGCTCAAGTAGCAGCAGAAGATGCAGCGAAAGAAGCTTATGAACTGGGCCTACGTAAAGTGAAAGTGTTGGTGAAAGGACCTGGATCTGGTCGCGAAAACGCAATCCGTACCGTGCACAACATGGGGATTGAAGTGACAGAGATCAAGGACATTACCCCGCTTCCACACAATGGATGCCGTCCACCAAAACGTAGAAGAGTTTAATAGCTGAAAGCACAAAACGAAGAGAAATGGCAAGATATAGAGGACCCAAGAGCAAAATTGCTCGTCGATTTAGAGAGCCGATTTTTGGCCCTGATAAAGCATTAGAAAAAAAGAATTATCCTCCTGGAATGCACGGCCCAAACCGTCGTAGAAAGAAGGATTCTGAATACTCCATCCAGTTGATGGAAAAACAAAAGGCGAAATATACCTATGGTATTCTTGAACGTCAGTTTTCGAACTTGTTCAAGAAGGCATCAGCGAAATCTGGAATTACCGGTGAAATCCTTTTGCAGTTTTGCGAAAGTAGACTGGATAACACAGTCTTTCGTTTAGGTGTTTCTCCTACTAGAAGAGGC
>CAZKMC010000166.1:0-6477 GCA_964553485.1 uncultured Comamonadaceae bacterium | reverse complement strand
TTCTGTTGGCAAGTAGAACCCTACTCCCCCTAGCTCCAATTGTTCTAGATTTATTGATACAGGAACGCATGCTACTATGAACAATGTCAACCAGTCCAGCCTCACAAACACTCCCCAAATAATCAAAAGTGCCACCGGCAACAATGCGAGGTAGTAAAATTCAAATGCAAGGCACACGGCCTGTAAGGCAATGAAAATTGCCATCAAGCCATAGATCCATCGGATATGGATTTTCTTAATCAAACTCTATATTTTTCCCTCAGACTTGAGTGTTCTGAAGCTTTCAAGCATCAGAATTCCAATGACCATCAACACAAAAGTTGATGCCACGGTCATCACCACTATCAACCATCTCACTGGGTAAGCTTTTTTGTCGGACGCACTGGCATAATCAACCACAAATGCAGAAGGTAATTGAGAAGTAGCATCGATCTTCATTAGATCGTATCGCCTTTTCAAAATGGTCTCTCTTTCATATGCAGCTTCCAAAAGAGCAAAAAGCTTGTTGTAAAGGTTTCCGCTTTCAGATATCACACTCATCCTTTTACGAATTTCTTCTGCACGCTTAGGTTGACCTTCTACAATAGCCGTGGCATACTGCTCATTCAGTCCTTCAATTTGAGTAGGGTAGTCATAAACGCCTTTTCGCTGCAAATAGGCCATCGAATCTTCTAACTGAGTGATCTCTTCTTGAACTTGAGTCAAGGATGATTCGGCAAGGTGAAAAGCTTGCATCGCACGGTCATTTCTGAGCTTGTTACTTACGCTATCTAAAAGCTGAGAAATATCATTAGCCATGTCGCGAGCAAAGGTGCTTTTCTTGTCCAATACATCAATTTCAATAGAGCCAAAACGCGTGAGCTTAGAAGACACATTACTGTCGTATTCTTTCTGCATAAGCGTGTTAGCTCCAGGCTCAGTTAGGTCGATTTCATAGTGACTCCACAAATCATATTTCTCAATGACGCGATTTCGAATTCTGTCTGAATTTAGAATTTGAAGCAGACGTTCGGCATCTTCCTTTTCGCCATACTCCATGAGATCTTCTTTCTTAGTCTCTTCATAGAACTGCTCTCCAATGGAATGCTGAGTTGTTGCAAACATGATGACAACAGACTTGAATTTTTCTTCAATCACGAAGGAAACTATGGATGCCACTGCAGCTGCGGCAAAACATACTACAATGATATGCCACCGCCATTTGAAAAGAAAAACGAGAATATTAGTGCTTTCTACACGTCCAGACTGTTCTGAACTTTGGTTCTGGTCTTGCATTTGAGGTTTGAAGGTTTTGGCAAAAGTAAAACAAAATCAAGGCGTCAATCAGACACTCGGGTTAGAAGCTCCTTAAATTGTTGTTTGTGGACAAATCCAGAAACAAAAGCGCCAACAAAACTGAGTAAAATGAAACACACAATTTCTAACTTCCAACTCCAGTTTATTATTGTGCAGAGATACGCTAATCCTGAAATCCAAATGCTAAAAAGCAACATCCCTCTGAGTGTTTTCCCTGAAAAACGCAGCTTGGTGTATTTCATAGCTAGATAAATCTGAATGGTTGAAACCAAACCCTGAGTAATTAAGCTGGCAATGGCGGATCCGGTGGCAAAATAGAGATCTATCAGCAGGTAATTAAGAGTAATATTTAAAACAAATCCTATAGAGGCCATAATATTTAAGGTGCGCATGTTGCCGTTGGCTGTCAAAAGCGTTCCAAATATATAGGTCATACAAACAAAGAAGAAAGCGCACATCAACAGATAAAATGGCAGTAAGGCCTCTGTCACATATTCACGATAAATCAGCCCCAAGACCTGCTCCCCAAAGAGCAGGCATGTTACAACTAGAATAACTCCACCGCTAAACAGAAGCTGGAACGCGCTCGAAATGACAGGATCCAAACTTTTCTGAGTTTTGATTAATCTTGAAAAAATAGGAAGCAGCAAACCAGCAAATAAAAACCCAATCATGTTGCTGGCCTCAAAAAACCGATACCCCATGGCATAAATACCCGCATGATAATCCCCATTGGGTAGCATCCTTTCTAACATAACCGAATCCGTTTTGTAGGACCCCATCATCAATAAAACCAAAAGGGCATATGGAAAACTCTGCTTCAGGATAGTCCTATAAAAAGCTAGATTCCAGCTAAGCTTTAATTTGCCCGTATGTCTCATTAGAAAGATGAACCCCACCACCAATGTGGCACCATAGGCTATCGTCTGACCAAAAACAAGCCATTCAATTTTGAAATCGGAACTTTGATTCATTGTTAGAAGCACGTACCCTAATCCAATAACCAGAAGTCCACGGTCAAGAATGGACAGAACTGCATCACGCTTGAAAAGCATCAGCCCGGTTAAATTTGAACGCAGATAGAGGATTGAAGCCGCTAAAAACTGATTGAATCCCAACATGGCAAGCAAAAGCAAAAAAGAACTGGAATAACCCAACATCCAACCGGCACTTGTTAGCACCACCATATAGAACAAGCCGAGAATTAACCTCAAAAGAACAACGCCCGAAAAATGATTATGCACCAATTGCTGATTCCTCGCAATGTTGCGTGTATTGTAATTGGTGATGCCCAAATCCAAAAGAATGTTCAAAAGAAAAGACAGGCTAATCAGCGCGGAATAGGAGCCAAATACCTCCGGGCCAACACGGTTTTGAACCTCAGCTTCGATCCCCAACAGGTAAACCGGCTTTATCAGCAGATTGAGTATCAGAATGAGACTTAGATTGGATAAGAATGTTCTGCGCATCGTGATTTTGAGGTCGGCTGAAAGTTAGGCATTCCAACTGTGATGAGCTGCCGCAGAATTGGCTTAAATTCGCCAACAATGGACAAAAGAACCCACATCGCGGTCAATACGCGCCTACTTCTAAACAATCGATTGGAAGGTATTGGCTGGTTCATTCATGAGACTTTTCAACGGATTACAGCGGAACATCCAGAAATCCAATTCCATTTTTTGTTCGATAGAGCATTCGACCCGCAGTTTATCTACAATTCAAATGTGACTCCTCATGTCATTCCCCCCCAAGCCCGCCATCCAATTTTATTTGACCTTTGGTTTGACTACCGCATTCCCAGAGTGCTGAAAAGGACAAATTCAAAACTCTTTATTTCACCAGATGGATTTTTGTCCCGACGTACCAATGTGCCCCAACTTCCGGTAATCCATGATCTGAATTTTGAGTTACACCCTGAATTGCTCCCACCTCACATTGCGAAATATTACAGGAATAGATTTCCCGCCTTTGCCAAAAAAGCAGCCCGCATTGCCACAGTCTCAGAATTCAGCAAACATGACATTCATAGCTTGTATGGAATCGAAAACGAGAAGATAGATGTGGTATACAATGGGGTTAGTGAGGTCTTTAGGCCTCCGGCCGAGGACGATGCTGTGGAAACTAAATCAGCATTTACCAACGGACAAGATTATTTTGTTTTCGTAGGTTCTTTGCACCCTAGAAAAAACATCAAGCGGATGCTCGAAGCATTTGATGATTTTGCAAAAGACAATGAACAGATTCAAATGCTCTTGGTAGGTGAACTTATGTGGAAAAACAACGAGTTCATGGACTTCTACAAACAATTGGATTCCAAAGACAGAATTAAAATGTGTGGGAGGTTAGAAAGGGTTCAGCTCGCTAAAGTAGTTGCCGCAGCTAAAGCAATGGTATTTGTCCCGCTCTATGAGGGGTTTGGAGTGCCCGTTCTTGAAGCTTTTGCCTCGGAAACCCCATTGATAGCATCCAATGTAACTTCATTGCCAGAAGTAGCTGGAAAGGGTGCGTTGTATGTGGATCCATATGATGTGGCTGCAATAACTGTGGCAATGAAAGAGATTCTTGTTCCTGAAGTCGCCTCCAGACTTACGTCTCATGGAACCACACAATTGGATCTTTTCTCTTGGGAAAAATCATCTTCGCTCTTATGGAATAGTATTTCTAAAGCATTGTAAGCGTGAAAGGCCTCAAGCGATCTATGAAAGCCACGCGTGTGGAAGCCGGCTGCGATGAAGCCGGCAGAGGATGTTTGGCGGGACCAGTAACCGCAGCGGCGGTGATTCTTGATCCGAAAAAACGAATCAAGGGATTGGAAGATTCAAAGAAGTTGTCGGAGAAACAGCGGAATAGACTTCGCTTGGAAATCGAAGAAAAAGCACTGGCATGGGCAGTTTGTTTTGTTGGGCCAAGGGAAATTGAAGAGATTAATATTCTCCATGCCTCAATTGCAGCCATTCAGAGAGCGGTTCAAAAACTAGAAATTCAACCAGAACATCTTTTGATCGACGGAAATCGATTTAGCCCTATAAAAGGAATTGAACATACATGTGTGATAAAAGGAGACGGAATTTATCAATCCATCGCAGCGGCATCAATCTTGGCCAAAACGCATCGAGATGAACTGATGTGTAAGCTACATGCGAGCCATGATCAATACGATTGGCTAAGAAACAAAGGATACCCAACAATCTCTCATCGCGAAGCAATCCAAAAATTTGGAACCACCACACACCACAGAACTACGTTTAAATTATTGAAAGATGAGGTTGATGAAAAGAGCTGAATCTTCTAATTGGGCAGGACGATTAATCTAGCTTTCTTTGATCAATTAGTTCAGCATATTCATTGAAAACTTGCCAAACTCCAATGCTTGAGCCCTGGTTGTATTCCGTCTTCACACGTTGATTTCCAGACTCATCCCAGAAAATCCATTTCCCATGTTTTTCCCCATGCTGAAATTGGGCTTGTGATACGAGGTTTCCTCGTTCACTCCATTGAAGCCAAAGCCCATGGCGCTCGTTGTGCTCAAAGTGGCCAGTTTCCCTGATTCCGCCATCTTCGAAATACTGCACAACACCCCGATGTAATTTGCCATCTAAGAGATTATAAACTGCCGCTAGATTTCCATTCTCATATCTAACCTGATAGATCCCGGTGCAGGGTTCATGAGATTTGCTATCCACATAGATGCCATTTTCCATCACAAGATCTTGAGCCGCCAAGTTGCTTGGAAACAAGATCAACCCGAAGGCAAGAATGAAAAAGGCTGTGAGGTAACGCATAGGTAACGGAAAGATAACGCAAAATTAACATTGGACAAAGCACATAAATGCCTTTGGCGAATTCGCTTGTTTTGGGTGTACGGCAAAAAAAGGAGATGAGTTTCAGGAAGCCCTTGTCAGGAAAGACCTATTGCTCTAGAATGGCTTGACGAATGTGTTACTCTGAACAGTATTGCTTTCATTGAAAGCTCTGTCTACTAAATGGATTTCAAACCGACAAGTATCAAAATTTGAAATGAGGTAATAGGACGGCATGTCGATTTTGATTTCACCATTGAGCGCCGGGTTTTGACCACTTGGCTCTACTCGTGGGATGCGGTAATAAAACGGAATTTGGCCCAATTCAGGATCCAACGGAATGTGAGTCCACGCTCCGCTTTGAAGTTCATAATACTCAAGGAATAAGTTGTAGTAGTATATGCACGTGTCTGGGCAATAAGGAGCCAGAGTATCCGATTGATCCAAACCAATATTTCCATCTCCATCCGTAAAGTCGATGTACATTTTTGTCGGATCAGAACTGGTGTCTAATTTTTGGAATGCAATTACTGGTTCCGGGGGGTAATTTGCCTCGGGCAAACAACTAACCAGTGCCATACATACAGCCAAAAAGACAATCCCTTGTTTCATACTCAAATCTAGCAATTCTTTTGCCTTAGTTTTGTCATTGAACAGCACCCTGTCCATGATGTTTAAGCGGAAATCAGAAATATTGACTTCACACAACCCACAATCGTTTAACGAGTTGGCTTTGGCGATATTTCATTTTCAGGCTACCAACGTTCCGATATACCGCGAGTACCTCAAATTAATCAAGTGCCAACCTCATGATATACAGCGAACTCAAGATATTCCCTACTTGCCAATCGAGTTCTTCAAATCACATGAGGTCTTCGTAAACGGTCTCGAAAAGCAACATGTTTTCACCAGCAGCGGGACAACCAGCAGTCAAACTAGTTCTCACTTTGTTGTTGACCTAACTTGGTATGAAAAGACATTCACAACTGGATTTGAATTATTCTATAATTCACCGAAGAACCTTACCATAGTGGCCTTGCTGCCTTCCTATTTAGAAAGATCCGGAAGTTCATTGGTGTATATGGCGGAAAAGTTAATTGCTCAAAGCAATTCTGAATTAAGTGGATTCTTTCTGCATGATTATGCAAGATTGCAGGAGATCTTACAAACCTTAAAATTGAATGGACAACCAACCCTGTTATTGGGCGTGAGCTATGCCTTGTTAGATATGGCGGAAAAATTCCCGGTGGATTTTCCGGAACTCCTGGTCATGGAAACAGGTGGGATGAAAGGCAAAAGAAAAGAAATGGTCAGGAGTGAACTTCATAAGGTTCTCCAAAATGGATTTAATGTCTCACAAATTCACAGCGAGTATGGTATG
>CAZKMC010000165.1:0-6486 GCA_964553485.1 uncultured Comamonadaceae bacterium | reverse complement strand
AGTCTGACGGAGAGATGTTGTGAATGGAGAAATTTTGAGTTAGATGGGATTAAAAACAAAAAAGGCCCACAATTGCAGGCCTTTATATTTAATCTAAATATCACTTTCTACTGAACCACCCAGCGTAATGTGGTAAGAACAGCCCCATTTTTATCTACTGGCTGCACAAAGTACATGCCTGCTCCAAAATCAGAAACATCTAGAGTTGTTGTATCCAAACCATTGGCAGCAATCACACTGACCACTTTCCCCATCATGTCTCTCACAATTACTCCAGAAGGAAGTTTTCCATTCACCGCCGCCAACTGAGAAACAGAGGAGCTTGGGTTTGGGTTTAAAGTATATGCAATTTTGTCCGCACCTCTGTTTTCCGCAATGCTCGATGGGTTTAGTTGCTCTTGACAATAGTTGTCATAAGAAACCATATCACCACTCATACCGTGCAGAAAAACCTGAAAATTCATACACACAGAGATGTCTCCATCCGTGGTAACCTGAGCAATCAATACTCTGTTATCAGCTCCGGAAGCAACGCCATCGGCATCAGGGTTCAAATGGAACCAGGCTCCATCTATCATTTCGACATTTCCATCTATTTCATCTTCCGTTGATGAAGAAGAACTAAATGCATCATCAAGCACCGTGCTAGAAGGCGCTGTTGTAATATGCTCAACTTCGTAATCCTGGTTGGACTCATTACTATCTGACCCAATTGCTATCCAACTGTCATATTCCAATGATGGAAAATTACTGTAAAGAGCCTCAAATACATCACTAGCCGCAACTCCACCTAAAGCCGCATTCCAAATATGATTGGTAGAGGTAGTAATCTGAAGAGCTGGCTCATTTTCTATTGCATACACTGCCGACAAAAAATCATCATCATTGGTCAACAAAGCATATACGCGCCAAGTGCTGTATCCTTCTGGATATCCTGAAATAGTTCCATCATCCGAGTAAACCAGTTCTACGCTGACACTCACATCTTGTGCAAACGCTTGAGAAGCCATCAATAATGCAAGAGTAAAAAAGTAAAGTTTTTTCATGTTATAGCTTAAAGAGTTTCAATGTATCAGCAAGTTAGAAAAAATATTTACTTTATAATTTCAGGATGCTCATTGAATCTCCCAATGTTTCTCTCCTCGGCTAGGCCAAAAGAAAACTCAAAAACCAAGTACAGAAACACACCAGATTAGCCTAATTTCCGGAAACAATCCCTGGATTTTCGCTGTACATTTGTGCCATGCCTCGCCCTACTCTAGGTATTGTCACAACTTGGTTTCAACGTGGAGCTGCCTACGTTTCAAAGGCTTATGCTCATGCTTTGGAAGAAGATTTTAATATCCGAATTTATGCCCGGGGAGGGGAAATCTTGCCCATCGGGGATCCAAATTGGGATGTGCGTGAAGTGCACTGGGGAGAATTTGTGCCTGGCGCCCGGAAAACTTTTATTGACTGGCAAGATTTCAAGTCGTGGATTGACAGAGAAGAGATTGACATTCTGCTTTTCAATGAACAACAAAGTTGGGATGCAGTGATTCGATGCAAACAAGAATTAACAATACCAATTGGCTCATATTTAGACTTTTACACCGCAGAGTCAATCCCCTTTTTTGGTCTTTACGATTACCTCCTTTGCAATACACAAAGGCATTTTGCCGCATTCGAATGGCATTCAGGTGCAATCTATGTGCCTTGGGGAGTACAGCTTGATGAATTTCGTGATAACAAGCTTGAACTAGATCATTTCTTTTTTCACAACTGTGGATTCAATCCTTACCGAAAAGGAACAGACCTTCTTATAGAAGCTTTCGTTGGTTTGGATGCAAAAGGATCCACACTTTTGATTCACAGTCAGCGTCAGCTATCAGAATTTCCAGATTTGGAGGTGGCTGTGAGAAATAACCCAAACATCACTTGGCACATTGAAGACGTGGAACCACCGGGTTTATACCAACGGGGAGAAGTATTTGTCTACCCCTCTAGACTAGATGGGTTGGGTCTTTCACTGCCAGAAGCACTTGCCAATGGTCTTCCATCCATTGCTCCAGATGAAGCGCCCATGAACGAATTCCTCAAAAACGGACAAAATGGAAAATTGGCAAGAGTATCCAAAAATTGGCAGCGTGAAGATGGTTTCTACTGGCCAATGAATGAAGTAGATGTTACCGACCTCAAGAGATGTATGCAGGAGTTCTGGGATGAGCGCAGTGAGTTGGACACCTGGAAAAAAAGAACATTCGAAATGGCCACAAATAACCTCGACTGGAATATAAATACTGCCGGTTTGGGACAAAAATTACGCGGTGTGAAAGCGCAGACAGTAGATCAAAATCTAATCTTGGAATGTGCTAGATGGGAAGTGAAAACCTCCCCTCAACCCACTTTTTCTCAAAAAGTGCATCGAGTGTTGATTTCACTTGGAGCAAGAAAAGTGAAACGTTCTTTGTTCGGAAGAGCTTGAGGACGCTGCACAGTTACAAACGGATAGTTAACTTGGCTCCCCAATGAAATTTGAAGCACTACACATTTGGATCATCTCCCCGGAACCTTGGGGGGTAAACTTCCTGTCCAAACATCATTATGCGTTTGAATTGGCCAAAATGGGGAACTTCATCACTTTTATTGAAACTGAACACACAGAGAACCTACTAAAAGTAGCCCCTGAGCACAAGAATATCAGGTTACTTGGATGGAAAAGCGGCAAGGGGCAGCGCTACCTTCCCAACTTCATCTCTCGAATTCTTCAGCGCCGAGAAAGCAAAAAGATTCAACGGTTGACCAAACACAAACCCGATTTGATTTGGTCTTTTGACAACTCACGCTTGTATCAGTTGAATGCATTGGAGCCTGGCGCCAAATGTATACATCATGTCGTGGACCTGAATCAACAATTTCAACTCAAACAAGCCTCTAAAACAAGTGATTTGGGGGTTTGTACTACCCGCTTTATTCAGGAATTAATGATTCCTTACCAACCAAATACCATTGTGATGCACCATGGATGTCAGCTAAGACAAGTGGCAGCCTGGCAACCTCATCATCGAAATTCAACCGTAATGTATCTGGGGAATTTGATGATTCCCTTATTGGATAGAGAGTTGGTACTGCAAGCAATCGAAGATCACCCTGAAGTCGAGTTCAGATTTGTGGGTTCTTTTGGTGCGGACAATCTCAACAATCGAGTTCCAAAGGACTCCGTGAAATTCATCAAACAATTGATGGAATTTTCCAATGTGGTGCTCACCGGTGCAGTTTCTCAAGATCATTTAGACAGGGAGTTGTCGAAAGCCGACTTGTTCATCATTGCCTACAAAACCGAAGAAGCTGAACAAGTGGCAAACCCACATAAGCTCATGGAATTACTTTCCACTGGAAGGGCCATCTTAAGTAATGAACTTGATTCTTTCAAGGACCAAACGGACCTCATTTCTATGGCTCCAAACGGGGAGGAATGGCTTGTCCAGCTTAGCCATTTACTCAGGAGAATCCCAGAGATCAATAGTCCCGAAGTTGCACATAATCGTCAGAAATTTGCACTCAATCACACTTATGCCAAGCAGATTGCCCGTATTGAAAAAGCCCTAAACGATGCATAAACCACTCATTTCCATAGTGATGGCAGCCAAAAATGCAGAGGGGACTATCTCAGCTGCTATTGCCAGTGTACTTCAGCAGGACTATGAAAATTGGGAGTTATTGGTGGTGAACAACGCCAGCAGTGATCAAACGCAGGCAAAGATTGACGCATTTTCAGACCCAAGGATTCGAACTTTTTCTTGTGTAACTCCGGGTGTCAGCTCCGCCAGAAATACTGCATTGAATCAGACAAAAGGAAGTCTGTTGTGTTTTTTAGATGCAGATGACTATTTGCCAGGTTCTAGTTTGCGCAAGCGCGAGGAGAGGTTCTCCCGTCTACCGGAAGTAGCTTTTGTTGACGGGCTAGTTCACTTCTATAACCTAAATTTTGAGCATTTGACTCGCATTCACTCTCCAACCCTACAAAACTCAAACCCATTTGCTGAATTGCTTGCTTTGCAAGGAAGCTGTTTTGCCGGAATTACATGGATGGTCAGATGGGACAGTGAAAACAACACGCGTTTTGATTCTAGTTTAACCCACGGAGAAGACCTTTTGTTTTTTACATCTTTAGCTGCAAAGGGAGGTAATTATGCCTTTGTAGATACGGACGTGTATCACGTGCAAACCACTCCTAACTCTGCAATGCGAGATCTTTCCGGACAAGAAGCGGGGTATAAACTGTTAGAGGAAAGATTCTCTGACCTGAGCCAAAACAAAAGCTGGAGGCCAGTATTTCGTAAAAAAGCACGCAGGATCTTGATACGGAGTTACCTGAAACGCGCACAATTTCTTGCCGCAACCCGAGTAGTTTTCCGATATTTAAAAACTTAGTTCACAAATTACCCAAAGTTACCAGCTGTCCTAAGAATTTGGCACCGAGCTTCTTTTGTATGAATGTATTGATTCTGACATATTGGAGCTTCAAAGAGCCTCTTACTCAAGCTGCCGTTATGCCTTATTTGAAGATGATTCAGAAGGCACAAAACTCTGAGGGGAAAATCTGGTTGTTGTCGTTAGAAAAACCACACCTGCGACTCACCTCAAATGAAAAAGCGATTTGGCAAGAAGCCATAGATCAATTGGGCATAGAGCTCATCTTGAGGCCTTACCATCCATTTGGATTCAGAGCATTGATAAGTTGGGCATCGACTTTGTGGCAATTGGTAAAAATTTGCAAGTACGAAAAGATCAAAGTGGTTCATGCTTTTGGAAGTCCCGCTGGAAGTGCCGCCCAAGTATTACATCGATTCCTCAAGATTCCCTATGTCATAGACAGTTATGAGCCGCACGCTGAATCAATGGTTGAAAATGGGAGCTGGAAAAAAAATGGTCTGGCCTTTCGTATTCTAGATCATTTTGAGAATAAAATCGCCAGGCAAGCCACAGCGGTAGTAGCTACTACAGCTTCAATGAAAGAATACGCAGCAGCTACTTATGGGGCTATTCCTGGTAATTTTCTTGTAAAGCCTGCATGCGTAGACTTGAATAAATTCAATCCGGCAAATCACAGTCAAGATCTTAAAACCGAGTTCGGACTGACTGACAAAGTAGTTTGCATCTATGCGGGGAAGATTGGAGGCATCTATCTAACTCAAGAAATATTTGATTTCTTCAAGTGTTGCACAGAAGTTTGGGGGACAAACTTCCATGTGATATTGCTTTCTGATTGTAAGGAAGAAGAAGTGAAGAATTATGCCCAAAATTCCGGACTATCATTGGACACTATCACATTGAGATATGTGCCACATGAGGAAGTGCCAGGCTACATGTCTATAGCGGATTTTGCCTTAAATCCAGTGGCACCTGTTCCTTCAAAAAGGCATTGCACGTCCATCAAGGATGGCGAATATTGGGCAATGGGCTTACCAGTGGTCATCCCAAACCACATATCGGATGATTCTGAATTAATCATGCAAGAGCAAATCGGAGCAGTTTTGGACACCCTAGATGACCAAGCATACCGACGAGCCGCGTTGAAGATCCAAGAGCTTTTAAAAGGAGACCCGGATAAGCTGGCAGCAAAAATTCGAAATGTGGCCCAAAACTATCGGAGTTATGACTTGGCGCAATCTGTTTATTCTGCCTTATATGCTCCCGGTGGTATCATGACTTTGAAGCCAAAGCACTTTCTGGCTCTTATCTATAATAGCTTCAATGACCCCTTGTATGCAAATCTTATGCATCGGTATTTGCAGCGACAGCTCGCTTTGAATCGGAATTACCAACTGGACTTAATCACGTTTGAACAAAAACGTTACGCCCTCACCGCTGCCGAAGCGAACCACAGAAAAGTCCAATTAACTGGAGAGAGAATTTTTTGGCATCCCTTGACCTACCACAGTGGAAGGTTCATGCTAGTAAAAAAAGCCATTGATTTTGTTTCTGCATCTACTAAAGTACTGCGCATAAGTATTCGCCGAAAGCCGACCATGTTTCTTGCTTTTGCTAATACTTCAGCCGCTTTATCTATACTCTTATCAAAGTTGACCAACAGCAAACTGCTGATATACAGTTATGAACCACATAGCGACTTTCTAGCAGACTTCGGTATTTGGAAACGATCGGGATGGAGATATCGCGTGCTTAATTATTTGGAGAACAAAGCAGGAAGAGAAGCTGAGTATGTTCTAACGGGAACCAAACACATGGTTTCCAAACTTGAAGGAAAAGTTAAGGGCAAAGTTTTCCGAGCACCTTCAGGTGTGGATGAGCACCTATTTGCATTCTCCGCACCAGACAGGAGGCAGCTGCGAAATATTTGGAAAGCGGAAGCTGACACTCTGGTACTCTTGTATGTAGGGAAGTTTGGCGGAATTTATTACCGAGAGGAGATTGCCCGTTTTTGTAAAGGAATATTGGATCAGAACAGCAACGTTTTCTGTGTTTTTGTGACTCCTTCCCCAC
>CAZKMC010000164.1:5387-6507 GCA_964553485.1 uncultured Comamonadaceae bacterium | reverse complement strand
GCACCATAATGATTTCCACAAAATGATGGAATTTTCTGGAGCCCCAAAGATGGACACCTTTGACATCAAGCCAACCGGTTATCAGTAGTGAAAAAGCAAGGTAAGTGGCTAAGTACGTAGGATGAAACCACAGAGCTAACTTGCTATAGGTAAAGGCCAAAGGATCCAAGCTGGAACTGAAATCAAACACAGCATATGCCAAACTTCCCACTATAAAGCTCAAACTCCCCCAAACGAAGGCCAGCAGGGCTCTCATCCTCAGCAGTACAGGAATTTGCCTGTGAAAGAGGAATACCAAAGGGAAAATCAAAAATGACGCCTTTACTTCCAGGTTAAACAGTGCTTCTTCTCTGAAAAATCCTTTGAATATCCAAAGCACGTTCATCAGGTAATAAACACCAATAGTCAAGACTGTTGCCGCACCTGGTTTGATATGTCGCCAAGTTGCGCGGGTCATCGAGGAAATGATCCAGAGCAGAATAATGAGCGGCATAATTTTCTTGTACACCGGCAAACAAAACGCCAGCAGAATGGTCAGCCATTCGAACACGCGTTCAGTCCAAGTTGTATCGTTTTTGCTCAATATCATCTCGTTAATTGGTGTGCTTTTCTTTTGGGCTTTCGCCCGAGGAGAGCAAACTCCCAGACGCCTTCGGCATAACCTATCCCGTAGGCCAAATGTAAAAGGATAAATGCATACATCACCGAGGGGAAATCAACAACAGCTTTGCTCGCCTTCACAGCCATAACGACTCCAACAACACCATAGAAAAGTACTCCAGCCAACCATGCGAGTTTAAAAACAGGAAATACAACCGACAACACCCCTCCTCCTATCAGGAAACAAACCCATAAGAAGGGAATCAATTGTCTCCAAGTGGTGATGTTTTTGTGTTTGACATTGACAAACACCTTCCAATAACCATATTGGCGATACTGGCTGAATACCTTTTTATATGAGCCTCGCACATAGTAACGAGAGCGTATTTCCGGATCAAACCAAATTTTATGTCCGTTTTTGGTGAGTCTGTAGTTGAGTTCGTCGTCCTGATTTCGCACCAAACCTTCATCAAACAATCCTATCTCATCTAACACAGACCTTCGATAGGCACCAAAAGCA
>CAZKMC010000164.1:0-5377 GCA_964553485.1 uncultured Comamonadaceae bacterium | reverse complement strand
CCCCTCCTGTTCTAAATCTTGCATTACCCACACCAAATGGGCTTGCCATTGCTGCAGATATGATCTCAGCCTCTTTGTTTTCAAACAAATTCAGAATCATTCCCCCTGCACAACCGGCATCAGGGTGTTCTGAGAGTGCTTGAACATTTTTAACTACAAAATCTGCTTCTAGTTCAGCATGTGCTCCTAGAATTATGACGACTTCAGCCGTACCCGCGTGGATTCCTAGGTTGAGGGAGACCGGAGTTACACGTTCTGGATTTTCAAGAACCTCCAAGCGAGACTCTTCTTTTAGCATGCTATTCAGAATCTCTTTGGTGCCGTCATTGCTCATACCGTCCACCACCCAAACCTTTAATTTTTCCTTTGGATATGCCTGCATCAGCACAGAGCGCACACATGCTTTGATGTACGCGCTTTCATTGAGGCAAGGGATAACAATATCAACTGAAGGATGATTCATTCGAGGCAAAGGTAAGCAAGGTCTTTGGCTTATCAGATTTGACTTACAACTGCCCATTGTGAAATCTGACCATAAAGGGTGGGAGCTTTTTCGTAACTGATTTGACTTGTTTGCGTAACAGTCTGTATAACGTTAAGACCAATTACATGAAAAAATCTCTATTCACCTCTTTCTTCGCTGCATTGTTGATGCATTGCTATACGCAGGAATTCCAGACAGTCTTTGGATCTGATGGCATCGACATTGCAACTAGCATAGTCCAATTCGCTGATCAAAGTTACCTGGTGGCCGGATATACAGACGGCACACAAAATACAGGCACACAGATGTATCTAGCTCGCTTGGATGCGATGGGAGACACCTTATGGACAAAATCCATGGGCGGTTTTGGATTAGACACTTTCGAAGACCTTGCTCTCAAAGAAGACGGCAATGTCCTTTTTACGGGTGTTTCAAATAGTCTTTTACCTTCAAATGGCAATCAAATGATTGTGGGAGAACTCAGGGAAAACGGTGAGATCTTATGGACCCGAGAAATTGGCTCTGATGGAGATGATCAGGGAAGGTCAATCTATCCAACAGCTGATGGCGGATATATTGCCTCTGGAATCTCAAACAGCAGCGGTCTTGACAACAGTTATGACATGATTGTAGTTAAGGGATTCGCAGATGGTTCTGTAGATTGGTATCGCTCACTTGGCACCCCTGGGTATGAGGCAGCACTTTACGCTTTAGAAAGTCTTGAAGGAGACATCTTTGTTTATGGTCATTGCAACACAGACAACACCCAAGGATACGACCTCAATATTTGTAAGCTCAGCGCATCTGGTACTTTCACTTGGTCTAAGACGCTTGGAGCATTTGATAACGAACTAGCATGGGACATGACCTTATTGCCAGATGGCGACATCCTCTTCTGTGGCGACACAAATAGTAATGATGATGGCCTCAATGATGGCTTCCTAATTCGCATGCAAACCAATGGTCAAATCCTTTGGAGCAAAACCTACGGAATGCAATTTTCTGATCATTTTACAAGTGTTCAGTATCTAGATAATGACATGATTGCCATTGCTGGACTTACAGCATCTATTGGTAATGGTGGTCTTGATGTAATGGCCATGTTCATTAATACAGAAGGCTACTTGAAATATGCACACTCATATGGAGGTGAAAACAAGGACATGGCGATTGATGTGACTAAAACTTTTGATGGTGGTTTGGCTCTAATTGGTAATACACGTAGTTGGGGACAAGGATTCAATAGCTGCTACTTGGTCAAAACGAACATTGACGGAAACGCCGCATGCAATCAAAACACAAGTGACCAGTTCATTGTGAAAAATTTCGATATCGCCGTCACTGAAAACCAGTTTATGGTACGTACCGAAGCTGGAAATATTTCAACTGTTGATTTTATTCTGACAAGCAAATCAGGATCCTTGGTGGATTTGCTTTGCCGCGAAGGTCATGTTGATCCTCAATTCAATCCGAATATTGGCAACAACAATTCTGACGATGACACGGCAGATGACGAAACTTTGGGATTAGAATTTTATGGCAACAGCAGTGGTGATGTGCAATTCAAATTATTTCCAAATCCAAGTACTGGATTTGTGCAGGCCACAATCGAAAAAGACAATAGACAAGAAGGAAAAATCCGTGTAACTAATTTGACCGGCGTGTTAAAATGGGAAAAAGACATTGGCCAAGGAAGCACCGCTCAAATCGATATGGATTTAAGTTTCCTCTCGTCCGGAGTGTATTTTGTTCAGCTAGAATTTGACAACAAACTACTGACACAACGACTAATATTACAATAGCCACAGCACGAACAACAAAAAAAGGCCTCTATTTGGGGCCTTTTTTATTACGTAAATCCGGACGTATTTCAAGCCAATAGTCCAGATGACTTAGATTGATTCTAAGCTATTCTTTCAATGTCTTCTGATAAAACGAAATACCGATATTTGCACGCAAAAGAAAAAGCATGCCCAAATTTCATTCACTTCGTGTCAAAGATATTCGCCAAGAAACTTCAGATTGTGTTTCTGTTAATTTTGAGGTGCCAGAAGAACTGAAAGAGGCTTATGCCTTTACGCAAGGACAGTATCTTACTTTGCGCACAGGCTTGGATGGTGAAGACACCCGTAGATCATATTCGATTTGTAGCGGTGTAGATGATGGTGAGTTAAGAGTTGCCATCAAGCAGGTGGAAGAAGGCCTTTTCAGCACTTATGCAAATAAGGTTCTCAAAGTAGGAGACGAATTGAAGGTGATGACTCCAATGGGAAATTTCTTCACTCCCTTGGACGCACAAAATGAAAAGCATTACGTGGCTTTTGTAGCAGGAAGTGGAATCACTCCAGTATTATCACTTATAAAAACCACGCTAAAAAAAGAACCGAAAAGCACCTTCACCCTTTTCTATACGAACAGTAGGGTAAAAACTATCATTTTCCGAGAAGAATTGGAAGACTTGAAGGATACCCACATGGGACATTTGCGTTTGTTCCACCTACTCACACAAGAGCCAAGTGAAACGCCAATCATGGCAGGCAGAATGGACAAGGACAAGTGTCTCAAACTCACGGAATCTATTTTGGATGTGGATTCAGCGGACACCTTTTTCTTATGCGGTCCTGCTGAAATGATCATGGATGTCCGCGCTGCCCTTGAAGAAAAAGGAGTACCGAAAGAAAAGGTTCATTTCGAGCTTTTCACTGCTCCTGGAATGAAAAAAGAGTCGGCGCCAAAGGCTGAAATGAAGAAGAAAGACTTCACCGGCAAAATGAGCCATGTTGAGGTCATTTTGGATGGAAGTCGTTTGCAATTCGATTTACCCTATGACGGAGCTTCTGTGTTAGATACGGCGCTTTCAAAAGGGGCTGATTTACCTTTCTCTTGTAAAGGTGGAGTTTGTTGCACTTGCAGGGCAAAGCTGATTGAGGGCGAGGTAGAGATGGATCTAAATTATTCTTTGGAGCCAGATGAACTCGAACGCGGTTTCATCCTCACGTGTCAGAGCCACCCTAGAACAGAGCGCATCGTTGTGGATTTTGACCACCAGTAATTATTACATTTCACTGAGTTCCAACCAACGCATTTCCTTGTCGCCAAGTTCGTCCATGAGCGTGCCTAATTCTGCACTTATCTCATGAATTTGTTCATGATCCAAGTCGGGATTTGCCAACTTCCCCTCCAGCACTAACTTCTTGGATTCCAACTCCTCAAGGTCTTTCGTAAGCTGGTTAAATTCGTATTTTTCCTTAAAGCCCATTTTGTTTTGCTGGCGCGAGGAAGGGACAATTGTCTCCTGCTGTTTTGGCGCGACAAGCTTTTTGGCTTCTCTCTCTTCAGATATTCTTTTTGAGCGGAAGGCTGAATAATTCCCAGGAATGTCTTTGATAATTCCTTGTCCCTCAAAAACCAATACATGTTCTACCAGTTTATCCATGAAGTATCTATCGTGAGAAACCACTATCAAACAGCCTGGAAAATCGTTCAAATAATCTTCCAATACACTCAAGGTGAATATATCAAGGTCATTGGTAGGCTCATCAAGAATCAGGAAGTTCGGGTTCTTCATCAGGATACAAAGTAGGTACAAACGTTTACGTTCACCTCCACTCAGTTTGCTGATGTACTGATGATGCATGCTTCTTGGAAAGAGAAAGCGCTCAAGTAGTTGAGCCGCGGTAATTTTAGCACCGCCCTTCAAAGGAATTATTTCTGCAATATCCCGTACGGCTTCAATTACACGCTGCTCATCTTTGAAGCTGATGCCGCTTTGTGTATAGTAACCAAATACTACGGTTTCCCCTACAATGACTTTTCCTGCATCCGGCTGGTCTTTGCCCGTAATGAGATCGAGCAAGCTTGATTTTCCACTTCCATTGGGTCCAACTACTCCTACACTCTCTTTTCTTTTGAATACGTATTCAAACTTGTTCAAGAGAATTTTATCTCCGTAGGCTTTGCTTATCTTATGTAGTTCAAGAATCTTTCCTCCTAGCCTATGCGGATTCAACTGAATGTGCATTTCGTCATCTTCCAGTTTGACAGTGGCATTCTGCTTAACCTCGGTGAACTGTTCTTGGCGGTATTTTGATTTGGTAGTTCTGGCTTTGGGTTGTGTACGTATCCAAACCAATTCACGGCGCATCAAGTTTCTGGCCTTCTCTCGGTTGGCCATTTGCAGTTCTTCGCGCTCCGCTTTCTTCTCAAGAAAATAAGAGAAATTCCCTTTGTAACGGTAGAGTATCCCTTCATCTAACTCCAGAATTTCATCGCACACCACTTCCAGAAAATAACGGTCGTGAGTTACCATAAGAAGCGTCATGGCTGTTTTCTCCAAGTAATCTTCGAGCCACTCGATCATCTCAAGGTCGAGATGGTTGGTGGGCTCGTCAAGTAGTAGGAAGTCTGGTTGTTCGATCAGAACACGTGCAAGAGCCACTCTTCGTTTCTCTCCTCCAGACATGGAGTGAATCTCTCTGCTCAAATCATGTAAATCCAACATCCCAAGAATCTGCTTGGCAGTGGATTCATAATTCCAGGCTGAATGTCGGTCCATTTCATCGGTAGCTCGTTGGAGCTCCTCATGATCATCTCCTCCATGCGCCAGCACCAACTCATATTGACGAATGGCCCGCACCATGTCATTGTCCGCAGAAAAAAGATTGTCTAGGATAGTAGCATTCACATCCAAACCATGATCCTGCGCTAGGTAGCTAATTTTGATCTCGTTATTGAAGACCACTCGGCCTTCATCAGCGGTGTCCTCTCCCGCCAGGATGCGAAAGAGCGTGGACTTTCCAGTGCCATTTCTGGCAACCAACGCCACTTTACGGCCCTTATTGATGCCGAAAGTGAGGTCTTCGAAGATGAGTTTATCTCCAAAACGCTTGCTTA
>CAZKMC010000163.1:0-6522 GCA_964553485.1 uncultured Comamonadaceae bacterium | reverse complement strand
ATGAAATTAGAAGGGAAAAAATGTTTTTTGAGAGCCGTTGAACCACATGATGTGGAATGGCTTTTTAAATGGGAAAACAATACGGACATCTGGATTGTGAGTGGTACAAGACAGCCATTCAGTAAGCATGACCTTCAACAATATGTGAAGGGGATAAGAGACATCTACATCGACAGACAACTCCGGCTGATTATTTCCACGGAAGAATCTCCAATTGGGTCAATAGACCTATTTGACTATGACCCGGACAATAGAAGGGCGGGGATAGGCATTCTTATTGGTGAGGCCGATGCTAGGGAAAAAGGATATGCTTCTGATGCATTGGATCTTCTTATTGATTATGCTTTCAATATTTTACATCTTCATTTGGTGTATGCGAATGTCCCTTCCAAGAATTCAGCCAGTCGAAAGCTATTTGCCCATTCAGGATTTGAGCATTGCGGAACTCGACGCGATTGGTTACTTGGGAGAGATGGTTGGGAAGATGAATACATGTTTTTGCGGTTGAACCCCAACGAATGAAGAGGCTCATAGGAATAAGTGCGATTCTGGCAATCATTGGAGTTTTGGTGGGATGGTATTATTATTCAAAAATATTTCACTCGATTGTGGACCTTCCTACCTCCTCTCATTTCGACTTGTTCATTGAGCCTAATTCAGATTTTTCTGAAGTGGTTCAGGCATTGGAATCATGTGATTGCATTACCAATATGAATTCATTCAAATGGGTCTCTGAACAAAAAAAGTACCCCGAGCTTGTTAAGCCAGGTAGGTACAAAATTCTCCCAGACATGACCGCCAATGACCTGGTAAACAAGCTAAGGTCTGGAGATCAAGATGCTATAAAAGTGACATTTACCGGAGTAAGAACAGTTGCAGAATTGTGCGAACAAGTGGCTGGTCAAATACTTTTGGATTCAGCAGAACTTACTTTGAATTTTTATGATCAGGATGTCATTAAATCAAAAGGCTTCAACCAAGAAACCTTCCGATCAATGTTCATTCCGAACACCTATGAAATGTGGTGGAATTCGAATTCGGAAGCCTTCGTGGCACGTATGGCAGCAGAATATAAAAAGTTCTGGACGGCAGAAAGAGTAGGCAAAGCTGCCGCTCTTGGACTTTCTCAAAGTGAATGTTCCACCTTGGCAAGTATTGTGAAGGCCGAAACAGCAAAAACTGATGAAGCCCCGCAAATTGCGGCATTGTACCTCAATAGGATTCGAATCGGGATGGCACTTCAAGCGGACCCCACACTCATCTATGCTTTAGGAGACTTTTCAGTTCAACGTGTTTTAGATATACACAAAGAGATCAATTCGCCATACAACACTTATCGATTTGCTGGATTACCTCCGGGACCCATTAATTTTCCTGAGCCGGTATACATTGATGCTGTATTGAATGCTCCTTCACATAATTTCCTGTATATGTGCGCGAAGCCAGATTTTTCAGGGTACCACAATTTTGCACAGAGCTATAACCAACATTTGGTTTATGCTAGAAAGTACCAACAAGCATTGGATAAGAGAGGGATCTACAAATAATTACTCCGGCTCTGGAAACCAGGATTTAATCATCTCGTCCAGTTTTTCAGGATTGATTGGCTTGGCGATTACATCGTCCATTCCGCTACTTAGACAGGCCTTCCTGTCCTTTTCCAAATGAGATGCGGTTAGTGCAATAATCACGGGAGACTGCCGATTCATGTACATTGTCTTGATTTTCTTAGTAGCCTCTAGCCCATCAAGATCTGGCATTTGAACATCCATCAAGATCAAGTCATAATCTGTGTGTGACATCTTTTCCAACACTTGGAACCCATTGACTGCTTTTTCGGATGAATAGCCCAGTAGTTCGAGAGTTTTAGATGCAACAGCCAAATTAATTTCATTGTCCTCGGCTATGAGTATTTTGAGAGGTTTTACGTTTGAAATTGCACCTAGATGGTTGGCCAATTGCATTTCAGATTCAAAAATTGGCTGCCCTTCTCCTCGTATGACCTTCTGGATCATTTGATACAACTTCTCAGTCTTAACTGGCTTAGTCAAATAACCGGAGTATATATCATCATGATCTTCAATAAGTACTGAGCCTGTAGAAGACAACACAATTATGGGCAGTTCTTCCTGACTATATTTCTTTCTGATTTTCTTAGTGAGTTGCTTCCCATCTATTTCAGGCATCTGCATGTCAATAATGCAGAAATCAAATTTCTTGAGGTTATCCATTACCTCAAGCACAAGTTCAGGACTATTAAAAGGCGTAGCCTGTACTCCCAAATTCGATAGCTGTTTCACCAAAATCTTAAGATTGGTGGTATTGTCGTCAACCACCAATGCTTTCTTTCCTTGTAGTCTAACAGGAGCTGGTTCAGACTCAAATTCAGAAACTTTTTCAGCCACGATAGTGAAGGAAAAAGTGGACCCTTTTCCCGGTTCGCTCTCAGCCCATATTCTTCCCCCCATCAGATTCACAATATTCTTACAAATCGCAAGGCCCAATCCTGTGCCTCCATATTTTCTGGTTGTGGAAGTATCTGCTTGAGTGAAACTTTGGAAGAGACTATCTACTTTATTTTTGTCTATTCCAATACCCGTGTCAGTTACCTGAAATCGCAATTGCAGAAAAGTTTCCTCCTCAGCCAATACTTCAATCTTCAAAAGAATTTCTCCTTGCGGGGTAAACTTAATTGCATTGTTGACGAGGTTAATCAAGACTTGTTTGAGCCTTGTAATGTCGCCCTTAATCTTTGTGGGCACCGATGCATCGACATAGTGCATCAACTCAAGCCCTTTATTATGTGCTGAGGGTTTCAATAAATCGAATACGTCATCTATAGACTTTTCAAGAATGAAAATCTCGCTCTCAAGTTGCATCTTCCCGTTCTCCATTTTACTATAATCGAGAATGTCATTAATGATAAGCAACAAATGCTCAGATGAATTCCTGATGGTGTTTACATATTCCTTTTGTTCTGAAGTCAGATTGGTTCGGGACATCAAATCCGCCATACCGATGACTCCATTCATCGGAGTTCGCACTTCGTGAGACATGTTGGCCAAAAAATCAGACTTCACCTGATTCATTTTTTCAAGATTCCGATTCAGTTCAACCAATTCGATATTTTGATCATGAAGGCGATTCAACAGCGGTCGGATGAGAAACATAAATGCCAGGATCAGCACAATTATGGTCAAAATAGCAAGGCTCCATCCTACCCAACGTTGTGTGTTTATTTGAGATGTATGTTGCAGGGAATATAGATATACTGCCTCGCTCATCATGAGTTGATACTCATCTGTCAACTTTAGAATTTCAACCAAATGTTGATCTGTATCTCTTTGTGGTTCTCCCAATAGCCCATCCAATTGTTTTTTCAGCGCTACGAAAATGGGGTTGATAGTGGCAAATTTTTCAGAAATAGTCTTATCATCTGGAGCAGACAATTGGTAAATGTCGCTTCCATTGATTAAAGCCATGTGAGAGTCAACCCACTTTTGTCTAGTGAGCTTGAGTTCCTTTAATTCCTCCTTGAAAGATTCATCTTTGCCTGCTTTCACTCGAATTTGAGAAGCAGACTTGGCTAATGTTTGGGCAAGCGTTCTTTGCCTTCCGGATACGTGCATCGCCATTCCAGTTTCGCTGTGTTGGTTGAGCTGAAATGAAATCACACCTTGAGCTAGCAGTATTAGTACTAGAATTGACGAGATGAAGAGCGCGTAATACTTAGAATAGTTTTCTTTTTGCGCCATGAATAGCTTGTGCAAATGGATAGTGACTCAGACAATCGTCCGAATCTTAATCAAAGATAAGAAAACCATTTTGGTGGTCGTAATTTTCTAATTGATAGAATGTGAGAATGGAAAAGCTCTCAAAAGACATTCAACCAATTCTTCTTTTTGTATTGGTTTCGCCACAAAATCAATCATGCCTGCGTCCAGGCAGCTCTGTCGATCTTCTTCCATGGCATTTGCTGTCATCGCAACTACCACAGGAATTTTGCGATCTACGCCAAGTGTTTCACCAATTAACGATGTGGCCTCTAGGCCGTCCATCTCAGGCAATTGAACATCCATGAAGACAATATCATAGTGCTTGCTTTTCATCTTCTCAAGCGCAATTTTGCCATTCTCTGCAATTTCAGATTCAATACCCATTGAATGTAACAGCAGTTGAGCTACCTTTTGATTCACCAGATTATCTTCTGCCACCAAGACAGATAATTTTGCCCCATTGGCATTGTCCCACTTACCAAGTTTATTGTTATCCTTAATGCTACTCTCCTCGGCGAAGCCCTCAAAAAGTGCTTCAAAAAAGAAAGTGCTTCCTTTTCCAGATTCACTAATAACCTTCAGTTCTCCTCCCATCAGTTCAACAAGATTCTTACAAATGGCCAAACCTAAACCGGTACCTCCAAATTTCCTAGTGGTAGAAGAATCCACTTGTGAAAACGAATCGAAAAGGGTAGAAATCTTGTCAGGATGAATTCCAATTCCGGTATCCTTTATACCAAAATACAATCTGTGCTTTCCCTCCTCTTTTCCTTTATTCTGTACAATGACCTGTACGGTGCCATTGGTAGTAAACTTCAGCGCATTCCCCAACAAATTGGTAATGATTTGTCTAATTCTGGTACTGTCACCAATTATTTGATTTGGAACATTTTTCCCTAAGATTAACTTGAGACTAACATCCTTTTCGTCTGCTTGTTTTTGAAGCAGTTTGATTACGTCATTTGTCTGTTCTTGCACATTAAATTGACGCATTTCCAATTCAATCTTACCCGATTCTCCTTTGGAGAAATCAAGAATATCATTGATAATTACCAAGAGATTTTCACCACATGTCCGAACTGTATTGACATATTCAGATTGCATTTCATTCAATGCCGTTAGATCTAAAAGCTGAGTCATCCCGATAACACCATTCATTGGAGTTCTAATTTCATGACTCATAGTAGCCAAGAAAGAAGATTTCACGCTTAGCGCTTTTTCCGCATCATTCTTAGCTTCAGTCAGTCTACTCTTAGCAAGCTTTTCTGAAGTAATATCTCTGACCTTGTAGACAAGGAATTCCCATTCAAACTTCTTTATCAGTGAAATAGATACAAAAGCGGTAAATGTTTCTCCGGACTTTTTTAATAGTTCAACTTCACTATTCCAAAACTTGTCTTCCAGTAATGCGTGTACCCCTAAATCATCTTCTTGTTTGGTAAGTTTTGACTTTCTGAAATCGCTGAAATCCTTTCCAAAAAGTTCTATCTCGTCATAACCAAACATTTCCAAAGCTGTGGGATTGTTTTCACTTATATAGCCTTCGAAATCAGTGATTAAAATCGCTTCTTCCGTTTTCGAAACAATAATTCGCAGAAACTCTTCCTTGATTCTGGTATTCTGAAGTTGATTTGATCGAATATGAACAATGGAGTACATCAAAATTGAAGTTACAGCAAGAGATCCTATAATAACGGATGAATGCTCAGTAATATCGGCATCTGATGTAAGAATTAATATGGCTCCTAACACGTTGACAACAAGAACATAAGCCATAGCATCCTTGTTACTTCTGAAAGAAATCGTAATTGCCTGCATGGTCAAGACCAATGACAAAAGATTGGCGAAATGGAAATCATTCAAGTAATTATTCCAAAGTACTTGAATAGTAAATACATAGAACAGTGCATAGACCATCCTAATAAACACTTTTATTTTCACCCTAGAAGAGTAGGAATACAAGAGGCAGAAAGTGCTAAACACCACTATCAGAGCACGGTCCCAAAAATATTCGTAGGCCCCAGAATTACCCAGTTCCAATGCGATTCCAAAAAACAAAGAAATCAGCAATCCGATGAGACTCATCATTCGATAAAACGCAATGCCTTTCGACCCTGAGTTATCGATTGAGATCATCCCAATTCTTGAATGCTTACTTTGGTGCGTGGATATCAAATTGCTATTTATTTATGCATACGGATTGTTTGGTTAAAAAGTGACGATTACAGATGATTTTCAATAGGTTAAAGATTCTTCTTACACTCTTAGTAGGACTGAACTTACAAATAGCCAATGGTCAACAGAATGTGGTTAATCCTGTTTTCGCAGGTTTTGATGAGCCCTTTAACCTCAGCAGACCTCTTAAGCTCGGAATCGGTTTTTCTGCGCTTGGAACTGGCTCATTGATTGGCTTGAATCAATTGTGGTACAGTCAATACGAAAGAAGAGAACTTCACTCGTTTGACGATAGTAAAGAATGGCTGCAGATGGATAAAGCTGGCCATTTCCTGAGTGCTTATCAGATTAATCGCGGATTACATCAAAGTTTTATGTGGGCTGGCGCCGATGAGAAGAGCTCTCTTCTCTGGAGTTCAGCCATTAGTTGGTCGTTTTTGGCCGGCATCGAATTAATGGACGGATATTCAGAAGGCTGGGGGTTTTCATGGACGGATTTTGGAGCAAACACACTCGGTATCGGAATGTATTTAGGGCAGGATGCACTCTGGAGTGAACAGCGAATTCTTCC
>CAZKMC010000162.1:5002-6555 GCA_964553485.1 uncultured Comamonadaceae bacterium | reverse complement strand
CCGTTCTGCTCAGAAGCGGGCTTAACCCTTTGCCAAAAAACAACCTTGAGTTCCATAATCCGCATGCTTCTCCGCAACCATGATGACGATCAAATTTAATCAATTCCGAAATTCTACTGTCCATTGGAAAAATGGCATCTTCAATTGGAAGAGCCCTCTTTTCAGTAGATTTATGAATTCGTATTCCACCAACAATTTCATTCGAGCTTTTGGTCATCGCTGCGATTACATGAACATTTTCATCAAACATCCATTCTTCATTGTTGGTAGTTATGTTTTCAATGCCATAATCTTTCAGAATCTTTCGATGGCCGATTAAATATGCTTCGCACAGAGCAGTATCTTCTATGGCTTTGAATAAAACAAATTTGAACATTATTATCTCTTTTATCGCCCACGATTCACTGAGAATGATGTTGATGAATTTGGAGAAAGAAATACTATGAAATCCCTGCCTAAAGACTTTTTTTGAACATCTATTACTTCATATGTAGATAACCATATATTAAAACCATCGTATGCACAAATATAACCGGATCCAAAATGGACACATACAAAATATTACACATCAATTATGGCAATGGTTTTCAGCTTGAACTTGATGCGATGTTGAATCAAAATTTCTCCGTCACAACAACTGACTCAACTATTGATGCCTACAATCATCTAATGAGCCGTCCTTTTGATGTGGTAATTGCAGAACACAATTTGCCGTCCATGTCCGGGATTGAATTTCTTCAATCAATTGCTACAGACTTCCCAAAAGTTAAACGAATCCTCATTACAGAAGGGACCAACTCCCTAGACCTAATTAATGCTGTCAACAAAGCCAAAGTGTTCTCTATACTTCTTAGGCCCTTTGACATGGAAGAAGTTAATACTGCACTTGTCGCAGCCATTAAGGATATAAAAAGTACTGAAGAAAATGAAAAGCTCGTTCAGGATTTGATTGTTCAGAATCAACAATTTGAATTCATCTTAAGACAAAGGCTGTTGTCATAATCTAAATCAGAAACGTACATTTACACTCTCAATGAGTTTATTGAATGGAACGTTTTAGAAACTTCTCGCCACTTGTTCAACAATATACTTGGGCTGTAGACATAACCAATAACGGGGTGCTTTTCTGTAGAGAAGAAGTTCAATCTAGACTCATAGATGACAATCAAAAAATTCCATGAAATTCCGGTACTGAACTTCTCGAGTTCCTCAAGCTAACCACACCTTCCAAATCCACAACTTCAAACCTGACGACCAAAGTCAGTTTGGTAAAAATGCAAAGATTCAAAATTAACTCTAAAGCAGGTTTTACAGCATTTGAAAACTGCGAATTGGTGTTTGGCACATCAAAATACTTAAGCTCCGAAAGGCTAAAAACAATGCAGATCGAGACTATTGAAAAAATCTCCCGTCTCAAAAATAATTTCTCAAATAACATTACTCATGAATTCAAAGCACCCATTAGCAGAATACTTGGGCTTTCAGAAATGATCAGACAGCAATTTAACATTCCGGAACTTGGCCAATACGTCGACCTCATTGAGATTTGAGCC
>CAZKMC010000162.1:0-4992 GCA_964553485.1 uncultured Comamonadaceae bacterium | reverse complement strand
ATTCTCCGCTGAAAGCATCTTAGAATATTCCAAATGGGAAAATAGGGAACATCAGTACACACAACAGACTGTTCCCCTAGAAAGTTTGTTCAAAAAGGTTGTTGAATCTTCTAAAGAGAGTATTTCACTGAAGTCAATTCAAATTGAACTCCAAGTAAACCCAAAAAGCTTAACAGTTCAGAGCGATCCGTTCTTACTAAAAGAAACGACGCGTCTGTTACTTATGAACTCAATCGAAAATACCAGCATGGGCAGAATTTCCCTTATTGCCTCTGCTCAACGTAAAAACGAAATATTAGTCGTTATTGAAGATTCCTGAATCGGAATTCCAAATGATTTGATTTCTGCTCAAACTAATCGCAACCTTCTAAATGGCTTTTCCAGGATAAAGGAACCATCTCTCCAAAAACAACGTTCTGGGCTAATACTTTCAATGGCATTGGAAAATATCCAATAATTGGTCCCAGAAGGAAATAGAATTGAAATCTTGATCCCGGTCAATTCAGCTTAACCTGCAGCGTACCGTCCTTCATTTTTCTGTATCTGTCAGCCAAAATTGCCAACAACCTCTGAAATTTTTTCATGGCCAACATGGTATCACTGCTGACTTCTGCACCTTTTAACCTAAGACTAAGTAAACCATAAAGTGCAACAAGACATACTTCAACATCGTTTCCAATCGATTTCGTGCTTTTCGATTTAAACTCTTCAATATATTCTTTAGCCCCTTCATCGGCCTCAATGAACTTCTGATCCTTGAACACAGACAATAAGGACCCATGCAAATAGACTAATTCAATGAGAATCTCAGTATTTTCAGATGTATGTCCACTTTCCTCCAGCCTCTCTGACTTCATTTTGCGATTGAGCTCCAAAAACCATTTACGCTCTTCCTCCAGTTGCTCACCTTCAAACTGACTAGAAAGCACCCCCTCGAGATCATCTAACTTAAACTTGATTGACCGAAGTAAGTCTTCCATCTGCCAGGAGTAAAGAAGAAATTCAACAATATTGGTTTTTCTCTTTGATTCCGCTATTGTCATTTTGGCTCTGAACTTTTTAGCAACTCATCTGCATATCGAGAGTTCAATTCTTGTAAGACTTCTGAGGTAATATCAAAAGCCTCTTTCGAATACAACAGACCTTGTCCGGTAGGCTCAAAGTTGAATATCATGTCATACCCTTGAGAGTCTGAATACTCAGCCATAAATCCGCTAATTCTCAAATAAAGATCCTTCTGAAACTCTACCTCTTGCATGGCAATCTTATTCTGTTCTTCTGACTGCATTGCCTGCAATTGATACTCCAATTGCATAATTCGCTGCTGTGCAATCTGCATCTCAGACTCAGTAGCTGACCCACTATTGGCATAATTAACCAATTCAGTATATTCCTCTTGTGCCTTTTCCATTTGACGCTGTAATTTGCTTTCGCTACTCTTTGCTTTCTTGATCAATACATCCTGTTGATCTAACACAAATTGATATCTTGTCATAATAGAATCTCCTCTCACAAAAGCGAAATGCTTTGGTTGGTGATTTGTTGAATCATCTGACATAACAACATCTGCTGAAAGGTTAGCTTCTTTGCCATTTTCTGATCGCTTTTCGCCACTAATGGAAAATAAGTAAGCTACTGCTGCAATCAACAATACATTTATTCCTAAGGATATCTTTCCAATCATGATTATTTCGTTTCTAGAAGAAGTTGATAATGATCCCTCATTTGAGAGAAGAGTTTTAGAACATGTAACAAAAATGATTTGTTAATCATTTCTATTATTTCATTGTAACTAGAATAGTCTAACTCATTGAACTTATAACTTTGCTCAAATTGAGATATCTCAAATTTTAGAATATACTTACCATTCCACTGAAACAGTGTAATTTTCATTACCTCATGTGGAATTTCCGCAACAACACGCATGCAAAAAATTTGCACAAAGATAACCAATCATCAGACTCGTGCCAGAGTGGACAAAAGACATAAGAAATCCGTTGGTTAAGGAATTAATTTGGTCAATTTCTTCACCTCAGATTTTACATTACAATGGACCAGTTTATTCAACCCTAGCTCATGATTGGTGGATTGATAAAATCGAACAAAATAGTGAGTTCTATTTCCATCTCGACAAACACCCTTCGTTGCTAGAATCAGCATTGCGCCCTTTTGAGCATATTCCCTTGGGAAAAAGACACGAACTTTTTATTCGATTTTTTTTGGAACACACTCCTTCTATAAACTTGATTTTGCATTCCTTCCAAATCATTGAAAAAAATAAAACTCTCGGAGAAATAGATTTTATTTTTTCTGACCAAGACTCAGGAATAACCTACCAGCTTGAAGTAGCATGCAAGTTTTTTCTACAGCACAAGAGATCAAAAAACTGGAACAACTTTATTGGTCCAAATGGCAATGATAAATTGGAAAACAGAGTAGAAAAAACAATACGCCAATTAACTCTTTCCAATCATGAACAAGTGCAAAATCATTTGATAAATATTCCGCATTCAGAAATCATACCTGTAGCTTCACTTAGAGGTTTCATTTTCCATCACTATAAACAACTGTCCAAAGCACTCACACCAAAATCGTCAACCAAAAACTACAATGCCGGTTGGTACTGTTTTGAAAATGAAATGCCTCAGTTCTTTGCCAATAACAATTATTGGTCTATAACCAAAAAAAGGAGTTGGCTGGCCCCCATACACCTTGAATTAGACGCCCCGAATGTAATGTCCTCTGAAGACACTATAACATTATGCAAAACTCAATTCAAACTATCTAAACATTCAATAGCTTTAGTACAGCTAGAAGCAACTAGTAAAGGATTCGTGGAAATGAGTCGGGGTTTTGTTGTCCACAATTCTTGGCCTAATCTTAAATAAACTTGAAAGTTTCTTTTCACTTTATTAAACCTTGTCACCCCTAGATAGACTAAATGAATTATCGAATTACAAAATTGTATGCCATGCGAATCCTAATTCTATACATACTATTTCTAGGAAATTGCGGGGATGTGTTTTCGCTAAGAACAGGACCCCAAGAATCTGCAAATGGGTTAATTTTTGGCAAGGTTTGAATGCTTCTAATGACCAACCAATTGAATTTGCTACGGTCGCATTATTTTCACTGCGCGACTCAAGTTTGGTCACGGGCGGGATAACCGACATAAATGGTGAATTAAAGATTGAAAGCATCCCTTATGGCCCACAGTCAAATTTGATTTCATCGGCTTTGAGCCTTTGACCATCCCAAACATTAGAATTAACCCAAAGAATGGCGGGACAGTGAATCTAAATGTTGTTAAACTTAAAAATTCAATCAGTCAATTAAATGAAGCGATAATTGAGGAAAGACAAGATTACATGGAACTGATGATTGACAAAAAAGTTTTTCATGTTGATCAAAACATCAATGCAAAAGGAGCAAGCGCTAATGAATTATTGGAAACTGTACCAAGTATTGATATTGACATAGATGGCAATATAAGTTTGCGAGGCTCACAAAACGTAACGATTCTGATAGATGGAAAGCCATCCGGTTTGACAGGAGCTGGAAGGCAAGTTTTACTTGAACAAATCCCATCATAAAGTATAGAACGAATTGAGGTGATACTAGCCCTTCAGCCAAATATGACCCCGATGGAATGTCCGGCATTATTAACATCATACTCAAAAAAGATAAGCTCGCAGGCTTTCATGGGAACACTTCAATTACAGTTGGCACAGGAGATAATTACAATGGTTCTTTGGGCATTAATTATCGAAATGAGAAATTCAATGTCTTTTCAAATTATTCGTTTAGATACAATGACCAATTTTCAAATGGGTCATCAACTCGAACTTCTCAGCTTGGCGACTCAATATCAATCCTTGAACAAATGAATTCAGGCAGTAGAGTTAATCAGTCCCATTCAATAAGGTTAGGGGCAGATTTCTACGTCAATGACAGCTCTACAATAAGTCTATTTGGGAACTTCAACAATCGTCCATCCAACAACATGGACACAATCTTCAATGCTTAATATTATGACAACTCAGAAGAATGGCTCAGGTATCAAAGGATTTCAGAAAGCTAAAATGCCGGAGAAAGCTTTGATATCGATGCTCAGCTCAACAAAATCCTTCCAGGACATGAACATACATTGAACTTTGATTATCGTTATTCACATTTTTCTGGCTACTCGGAATCTATGATTGAAGAGACTGGAGAAATCCCAATTGACAATGAATTCATCTACGAAGAGAACTCTACCTCCTCAAATTCTGACGTATCGACTATTGCAGTTGATTATGAAAAGCAAGTCAAAAAAGACTCAAAATTAGAGTTTGGAGCAAAAAGCATCATCCAAAAACAATCAACCCTATTCAAAGCATCTGGCCAAACCGACGACCAATCCGAGCTTATCTTTTTAGATTCCCGGAGCAATGATTTTGAATTTCGCGAACAAATACACGCGGTTTATGGCACTTTTGGAACCAAAATAGAGGTTTTGGGAATAAAAGCTGGCTTACGATCAGAATAAGCACTAACCCAAAGCCTCCTTCTCACAACTGGTGAGTCTTTCAATAATAATTATTTCAGTCTTTTCCCTTCAGTTCACTCAAGTCTTGAACCTAGTAAAGAGCAAGAAATCATGCTAGGATATAGCAGACGAATTAATCGCCCCAGACAAAGGCAACTAAACCCTTTCCCTAATTATTCAGATGACTTAAACCTACGCAAAGGAAACCCTTTCTTAATGCCAGAATATGTAAACTCATTGGAGCTCAGCTGGCAGTATCGAGTCAAGCGTAATTCGCTTACGCTTATAGGATACCACAGAGATATTAACCAAGTTATCAGGAGGTTAACAAGCATCGACTCCCTAGGAGTTTCCACTACAACCTATGAGAATTTAGCCGGATCAAGTAATTCAGGCCTTGAAATAATCACCTCAATCAATCCCTACAAATGGTGGCAAATTATGCTCAGCGCCGATCTATATAG
>CAZKMC010000161.1:0-6567 GCA_964553485.1 uncultured Comamonadaceae bacterium | reverse complement strand
CCCTCTGCTTTGAAATTGTCGTAGTCTTCATTTTCTATAGCGCTCATTTTGCCATTTATTGCCACGTCGGCATTGATAGAGCCACGCAGTTCGTTGCCGGCTTCTAATGGCACCACTTGAGTTAGCGTTTCAAGAATGATCTTTGCTTTTAGAGTAGCATCAATCATCGGGTCTTGACCCAAAAACTTAACATTCAAAAATGCATCGATAGGATTCTTTGCAATTTCTGCATGACATCTCCTGAGTTCAATAACGGTAGTAGGATCATCAATTCCTTTGGGCGCGTCTATGTGCAGATCCAATTGAATATTTTCTACAGATTCTGGCAAATCGGGATACTTGAATCGCCCATTTTCTACTTTCATGTCCACTCCAAAACCGGGGAGAACGGTTTCATTGTAGGTTCCTTTGACATATCCGCTTAAGCTCATAGATCCAGACACGTCAACCTGACTCAGGTCTTTGGCGAATTCCGCCGGAACCATTGAGAGGAGTGCTTTGAAATCTGTCTCGGGAGTTGAGAATGTCATGTCCATGTCGATGTCATCAGCCGGCATGGCCAGCCAGCCATCGGCCTTGAGGTTCAATTCATTCAATTTCAATTCATTTTCCTTGAATGTGAACTTAAAAGCGTCGAGGTCAATTCCCAAGTCTGCTTTTAAATCTGCACCGGCTGCATTGATATACCGCACTCCGTCATAATCCATGGTCACTGAAGTTGAGCTAGTCTGGGTGCTTAACGTGAAGTTGGTAGCTTCAAAATCACCAGAACCGTTGTGGTCAGTGCCTAACATTTCCAAGCGCATTGGAAAAGTAGCATCGTCATAAATGATTGTCCCGTTGCTGATTGAGTAGTTGCGCACTTTCATTGCAAAGCCACCACCGTTATCAGCGCTTACGTCTGCGGAGTCAGCATCCGCAGCTGTTTTTGCAATGTCATAATTGGCGCTTCCGTCTGCAAGAACAAGCGCTTGAATAAAAGGGTTTTCAAGAGAGATTTCTCTGATGGCAATGGTGTCGCCAAATAAACTCATGATATCAACAGTGAGCGAAACTTCATCCGCCGTGAAGAGCGGGAGGTCTTGAAAAGTATCAACACCCAAAAGGCTAAGGCCATCAATGTCAACTGTTAATTGTGGGAAGTTGCTGAAAAGTGAAAGCGACAAATCTTTGAAGTCGAATTGAGCGTTCAAGTTGTCATTTGCAGCTTTTTTTACTTCTTCAACAATGCGCCCTTTGAAAGCAAATGGGAGTGCCACTAGGGCAATGATTAAAAGCAGGACCACAATACCTGTGATGCGTAGAAATTTCTTCATTGAGTAGACCGTCTAATTGTCTGTCAAAGTTAAACGCAATCCGCTACATTCAGGTATATCGGGCAATCAATTTTGGAATCTTTAAGAAGCCTTCTTTGCTTGGAGATCTGGTATATTCAATTCTCCTTCGCTTTGAGCAATGATAGTACTTACCGCTCCATCTCCAGTTACGTTCACCACTGTTCTGCACATGTCTAGAATTCTATCTACCGGGAAGATCAAAGCAATCCACGCAGGATTGAGTCCAACCGATTCAAGAACAATGATCATTAAAACGAGTCCAGCACTGGGCACAGCCGCCGCTCCAATAGACGCTAGTGTGGCAGTCAATACAATGACGGCTTGTTGTCCCAAAGTGAGATCCACCAAGTGAAATTGAGCCAGAGCAACAACTGCTACGGCTTGATAAAGGCTGGTTCCATCCATGTTCACTGTGGCTCCAATAGGCAGTACAAAACTTGAAGTACGTTCTGAAACACCCAGGTTTTCATGCACGCAGTTGATTGTGACAGGGAGGGTGGCAACTGAAGATGAGGTGGAGAATGCAGTTATCTGCGCATCGCGCATCCCGTTAAGGAAGCGGCCAAAGCCCAATTTTTTGACTAAAATCTTCACCAGTGTAGGGTAGAAGATGAAGACCATAAATGCCAATCCCAGCAATACAACGAAGGAATAATGCAGCAAGAATTCAAGTAACTCCTGAAACTTATCAGGGTCTGTTCCCGCCGCTTTGACTATTTGTCCCGCCATAAGGGCAAATACAAAAATTGGCATGGCTTTCATGACGGACCAGACCATGTGGACAAAGACCTCGTTCAGGCCATCAATGAGTTTTTTAACCGGTTCAGCGTGAACGGGTTTGATAGAAACCAGCATGATCCCAAAGAAGATGGCGAAGAATATAATCTGCAACATACTCATGGCAGTCAGACTCTGGAAAATATTGCTAGGAACTACGTCCACAAGGGGCTGCAATGGGCCGTCTGCTTTGGTTTTGGCAGCTTTATCCAGTTTGTCTTGAAGGTCTGCATTGGTTGCCTTCCCCGATTCTTCAAGCCTAATTTGCTCCACAAGTGCCGCATTGGCTGGGTCTGAAACGAAGTTGATATTGTCCAATACAGGGATTTCGGCATCCGCATTTCTCCACAATTCATAACGGATACGATTGCTCTTAAGAAGCTCATCAGATACTTGTTCTCCAGGCTTGAAAATATTTACTAATACCAACCCCACACACACAGCAAACATGGTGGTCAAGACATAAGTGAAGAGGGTTTTCACCCCCATTCGTCCCAGCTTTTTGATGTCGCCCAAAGAGGCTACCCCAGAAATTATCGAAAACAAAACAAGGGGTACCGCAATGAGTTTCAGTAGGTTGATGAAGATATCCCCAATGGGTTTGATGTAGTCGATTGTGAATTGGTTCCAGCCATAAGTGATTGAAAGCCAGGCATAAACAACACCAATGAGGAGGCCAATAATTACTTGCCAGTGTAATGCGGGTTTTTTCATGAACTTGGTTAATGGAGTATCGTGAGCGCACTAAACTACACAAACTGACGGAATCATTTTTTGAAATAGTAGCCTTTGAAGGCTAAAACTAAAAAGGAATCATTTTCACCTAGGATGTCACAGGATTGCAATACGCTGGTATCCGAGTGCAGCTCCCACGTGATCCTGATGCGATAACGTTCCACTTGTTGTCCTGTTTGCCATTCACTGCACATGGCCATTTTTCCGTTTCTGGAATCTCATTGTTTAAGGTGATGATTCTCAAAACCCCCTATAATCGATTGTTTTGGCGCGAATATAATCTTGTCTTAAAATGCAGTAAATCAATGCTTAATATCAGCTTATATCTATTGTCAGTTTAATTACAGTCCTCATGTTTAGTTGATCAGCTTTTGAGGTTCTATTTTTGCTACCGAACGGGGAGAGTGTGGTTTAACCGCATTTTAAGCGCTTTTTCCAGTGACTGCATTTTTATCAGGTCTGAATGAATGATTTCCTAGCTGAAAAGGACAGAAATCGGCCTTGTATAAATAATTTACTTACAAATCTTAAACAACTTATAATCAGAATTATATATCATTTTAATTAAATGTATAGATTAATTATGTTTTTGGGGACGTTTAATCACATGAACCAGCATGGATCTGGGACACAGAATTGAACTATAGAAGAGCTCAATTAGCTCGGCATGCTGGTAACTGCTGACTTAAGTTTGGTAGGAATAGAATAAGGAAGAATGTCATGAATGCGACAAGAAACAACAAAATGATCATCTGTACGCGGGTTCCCGCATTGCCCATGATAATTCGAAATTGTTGTTCAAAAAAAGTCTGCATTCACTATAAGGTTGTTTCACTGTTCCACGTGAGAATATGGAAATAGTTAAACTTTTGTGATATCTTCTTCTTGAATCATGAATTCCTTGGGCCAATGAAAGCATATATACCAGTGAGTTGCGGTTTTGTAGACCGGATAGAGGATGCCGCAACGCGCAAAACCTCTGGTGAGGTCGTCTTTGCGGAAAATGGAGTGAAGAAATCTGTCTTAGGGCAGATCAAAACCTGGGAGAATGTCAACAAAGAGGAATTTGTGGTTCTTGAAGACGGAACCCGAATCCGCATGGATAAGGTGGTTAGCTTGTTTGGTGTGCCGGGGCCAGCGCACAAATTGTGACATGCACTATCGATTCACCGCATCCGGATCACCCATTTTACCTTCCTGATAATCCTTGATGCATTTTTTGATCTGTTCCTCGTTGTTCATCACAAACGGGCCGTAGGAATACACGGTTTCATTGAGCGGTTTGCCGCCTAGTACCAACATTTCACAACCTTCCGGACTGTACAGATTGATATCCGAAGCTCCTCTTTCATAAAGCGCGATGTGATGAGTTTTTAATTCGCGCCTACCATCAACTTCTGCACTTCCACCAATCACATAGATAAATGCATTGTGGGTAGGGTCCGTGGGGATATCTAGCCGGGCATTGGGCTTCATTTTCACATGATAATAGAACGCTGGCGTTAGCATATGGATGGCAGATGATTTCCCGTTCCAATCTCCTAGTACCACATCAATTTCATACGCATCTGTTTGGATGCGCTGCATTTGTTTTTGGTTGTACACATGCGTGGTAGGCAGGGTGTATTTGTCCTTCGCAGGCATGTTCAACCAAATTTGAAAACCGTGGTAATCACCGCCTTCCTCGTACATTTTTGTGCCGGTTTCTTCCATGTGAATGGCTCCGCGGCCACTGTTGAACATCATAAACTCGCCTTTCTCGATTTGGAAGTCATAGTCCAAACTGTCCTTGTGGTGGCCACTTCCAGAGAGGAAATAAGTAGTGGGAGTCACACCGGCATGGGGATGTGCATCCACACGCAAAGGGTCTGCCCCAGCATTGAGATTTACGGGGCCAAATTCATCAAACAACACAAACGGAGAAACGTAATCCAGTTGATTGCCTGCAAAAGCCCTCAGGATAGGAAGCGTTCCGACCTTGGTAGCATTGGCCTTCAAAATGCGGTAGATCTTACGGCTGCCGGTCAATTCATACATGCCTGAACGGGCGCGTAGGAGCATTGGCACGGACAGTGCTGCTCCCAAAATGGCTGAAGCTTTTATGAAATCTCTTCGCTGCATAGTTGCAATTTAAACAGAATTTTAGTCAGAAGGCCCCGCTTGGGCCCTCTCGGGCCGAGGAATGGTGATTTGGACTCTTTAGTTTCTTGCGTGTCAATGCCTGCATGTGAAGTTGAGCCAAGCATTTTCATCGGGCTATGCCCAAAAAAATATCACGAGAAGAAATAGAAGTAAACAGCGCTGACCAGGGCTATTCGCAGTCCGAACCAAACGCGGCAAGGAATTGGATTAGATCAGCCGTTCCTACTGAGCCATCGTGGTTGACGTCTTCTGGACAAACCACGCTCATGTCGAAAATGCAGGTGCCGTCATCTCTGGTGGCAGCTGGATTGAAGTTGGTACAATCCGCATAGGTGCATCCATTGATGAAGCAAGAGCCATCGTCGCAAGTAGCATTGGGATCATAGTTGGCGGCCTCAGCATCCATGCAACCGGCAATTCCGGAGCCTCCGCAATCACCGCAAACATCAGCGATCAAGCAAGAACCATCGTCGCACTCTGCAAAAGGGGTGTAGTTGCAGGCGAATTCATACATACATCCCGGGAATACACAAGTACCGTTGTCGCAATCTGCCTCAGGTGTGTAATTGCAGGCCATTTCATCTGTACAGCCAGGAAATGTTCCGCTACCACCACATTCACCGCAAGCATCAGGATAGATACAAGTACCGTCATCTTCCTCTGCCGAGGGGTTATAATTGCAAGCCGCAGAATCCGTGCACCCGCCGGTAGCGGTGCAAATTGGTTCAGCAAGAATGCGGAAAAAGCGATTCCACCAGCCGGTGTTGTTCACATTGTAGTCCAAGTCAATTTGTAAGATACTGGGGCCACCTGGGATGAGGTTATAAGTGACAACTGTAGTTGTAACGAGGTTCGGGTTTCCTGGACAAGCAGCACAGCCGTCCATGTTGAAAAAGGCGTTGTCTCCATTCCATGCCACAAAACTCGGCGGGCCTCCGTAACTGGAAGTAGAAGCAGTAGGATTAGGGTAGGTGCCGTCAAGGTTGATGTCGTTGAACATCATTGCTCCCTCTCCACTAAAGCATTCCGGGATCTCCACCTCAAAGATGATGGTAACAGCGGGACAACCAAAGCTGCCCAGATCGAGGTTTAGGACCTCAGAACCACTTGCTGGAACATCCGCCACGAACTCCACTTCATAGAGTAGAACTTCTTGCGCATGGCACAGTTGTGAGAAGGGAAATACCGCCATGGTGATCAAAGCAGCATTACAAAGCACAGGCGCGAGGAAATGCGAAATACGGCTGAATTTCATTGAGCAAATCTAGTAGTTAGGTCTGGCAAAGGTACGAAAATTCGATTAATTATGCTCTAGCGAAGACGAAACTGATTAATTCAGCGACCTGAGCCCGGCCAGAAGAATACCTACTAAAAACAAAACGGGCCGTCTCGAAAGACGACCCGCATTGTATTGTTTAGAAAGCCACTGTTTAAGTTTATGGACAGACGGTTCAGAAGCCTCCAAGGAACTGTAAGAGGTCTGCGGCATTCACTACGCCATCTTGATTGAGGTCTTCTGTACAGTTGTTGCTGACATTAGGGAAAGTGCATGAACCGTCATCTGAACAGGCTTCGG
>CAZKMC010000160.1:0-6588 GCA_964553485.1 uncultured Comamonadaceae bacterium | reverse complement strand
ATCGGCCGGATGGAATCCGGCCCTACGTAAAATCGTGACACATGCTGCTATGCTCCAGGGCGATATATGATTGGATGGTTGTGGAACGTGTAAGTAATCGATGAACATTAGTCACGACTCAGAGACTTGCGCCAGCAGTTTCAAACTTCACACTCCAAACTCAAGTCTCAAAACTCAAAACTCAAGTCTCAAGTCTCGGAACTCACGACTGATAACTCCAAGCTGAATCATAAGCCTCATGCGCTTCACAATATTCAAGAAAAGCGGTGTAGAATGGATCTTGTCCCAGAGTGGCGCTATCTCCTATCACTACCAGTTTTTTTCTGGCACGGGTCATGGCGACATTCATTCGGCGGTAATCCGACAAAAAACCGATTTCTCCACGTTCATTGCTACGGGTTAACGAGATATAAATGACATCGCGTTCTTGTCCCTGAAAACCATCCACAGTCTGAATGATCATGTCAGGGTCTGGATCTAAACTTTGTTTGAGTAGTTCTACTTGGGCACGGTAAGGTGCTATAACGCCTAGGGAAAATGTTTGGGGACATCTTTCTTTCAGCGCAGCGAGGTGACGTTTGATCAGAGCCGCTTCTTCGGGATTGCATTTACTGGTGGTAGCTTCTCCGGTTTTCTCCTCGTAGTTGCAGCCTGCAGTATCTACAAATTCCAAGACCGGTTCATCTTCAGTCAAAGAATGCGACTCAACATCCGATGCAGCCTTGAGTTTCCCTTCGTAGAAATAGTCGTTGGAAAAGCCCATAATAACCTGATTCATGCGGTATTGCGTGGTCAACAAACTGGCTGCATTGGCGCGCTCAATCACCTTCGCGAGGAGCCCATCATCCAAGCCCATTTCGCCAGCTTTGCGGTTTTTGATGGTGGCGGGAAGTTGAAAAGGATCTCCCGCAAGCACTACTTTTTCCGCTTTTAAGATGGAGATCCACAACGCAGGTTCTAATCCCTGAGCTGCTTCATCAATCACCACCACATCGAATTGCATCTTCCACAATCGGCGATTTCCAGCTCCAACGAGGGTACAGGAAATCACATCTGCCGACTCCAGAATACTCTCTACAATGTGGTCTTCTTCTGAACGGGCAAGTTGGTTAAAAGCTCGTGATTCCTGGTACATGGCTCTGCGCTCTGCCCTTTCTTCGGGACCAAAAGAACGTTTGTAAGCGCCTGCTTTCTTACGAAATTCATCGGCTTTCTTGCGGTAATTCCGCACCTGTTTGTATGCCCTGTGCTCAAGCATCAAATGGTCCAAACTGCGATCCAGATTGTCCTCATCCACGCGGCTTGTATGGCCCATCCGAACAACTTTTACATCCTTTTTAGCTAACTCACGTGTCATATGATCCACGGCGGTATTGCTTGGAGCACACACCAAAATACGCTTTCCAGATGCAATCAATTCCTGAATGGCCGCCACCAACGTAGTGGTCTTTCCAGTTCCCGGAGGACCATGCACAGCAGCAATCTCCTCGCAATCAAGTATCGCCTGAACTGCTTGTTGCTGGCTTTCGTTAAGCTCTTTATTTGGCCCTACCCGGGCCGAGGAGAGCTTCCCCGGTGTGTAACCTAGAATGACATCCCGTAAGTGTTGTTTAGATCCTTCTTCAAGGTTGATGGCGACATTGAGCGCACGCATCATTTCATCAAAACTTCTTGAGTCAAAAGCTAGATCAAGTCCCCAATCCCCTTCGCGGATTTGTTCTGGGAGTTCGTCTGAATAGAGGCCAATGCGCAGTTTATCTGGATCGTCGCTGAGAATGACCCCGCTTACCACCTCTTGTGCTTCTTCTTGGTCCTCAAGTTTATAAGCCGTTACAGGAGTGCCCCTTGAGAAGAGCTGAGGAACTTCATCGCCCCCACGGGGCACCAAAACCATGAAAGTACCACCAGAAGGGGTATAGCCAAAATCTTCTACCTTGAGCGGAAACCAGCTCCAGCCATTCTTTCTGCGCTCTTTTGGACTATGCTCTCGCAATTGAATGCGGTGGGCCTCTTCTTCTGCTTTTCTTTCCTGCAAAAGAGCCAGTGCTAACTTGCCCAACTCTTCTGCCGCATCGCGATGTTGCATGGGGCAAAGATACGTTTCAGTGCATAAAAAAAGGACCGAAAAAATCCGATCCTTTCAAGTTCAAATTTAGAACTTCTATTTCTTTCTCAACAAGGTGAAGTGGCCTTGGAAAAGCTCTGGACTACCTGCTTTAGCTACAGTCAGGATGTAATAATACGTTCCTTCCGAAGCCTCGTCTAGCGTTGGCGACCAATTGTTCTTGTAGTTGTCATCTTCGAAAACTTTTGCTCCCCATCGGTTGTATACAATCACTGAACTTCCTGGATAGCGCTCCAATCCACTGAACTCAAGGTAATCATTGTAACCATCCCCATTGGGTGTAAAAACGTTTGGAATGACTAGCACACAACTTTCAACTTCGATCACTTTGTAACCGATAGTTTGATAGTCGCAAGGCTCCAGCATGGTCACGATCAATTGGTAGGTACCGGCCTCATCTATTGTGATGTTGGTTCCTTCTTCGATAAACTCGAAATTCAAAGGATCATTTTCAGGAGCGAAATACCACTCATTGGTATACGTCCATCCTACTTCTTGTCCCGGAGAAGCTAATTGCCACGACTCACCTGCACACAGCAAAGTAGTGTCTTGTGGCCAAATAGTAGGTTCTGCAGGCACATAAACAGTAACATCTGAAGAAGACGAACATTCCGGCGACCCCATTGGGAAGACCGTTACGGTAAACGTGGTTTCTTCTTCTATGCCATTCACACTTGGGTTTTGCGAAGTATCATTGCTGAGGAATTCGCCGTTGTCCCATTGGTAATTGTAGATGGTTCCAGGTTCTGGATTTGCAATAGAAGCACCCACTGAGAGTGGAGTCCCACAATAGTAAAGTTCTTCTGGAGTAACGGCAATTGGTCCCTGAACTACGTTTATTACCACCGTATCTATGTAAGTACAGCCGTGGTTGTTGGTAGCGGAATACAAGTAATCAAAACTTCCAAGCTCACCTGGTTGAATGGTTATTTCATCACAGTCTGCAGAGGTAGAAGTAATAAATTCACCTGCCCAGAAAGTAGAATCACATTCAGGTCCAAATTGAGGAGTAAATACAATAGGCTCTGGGAATAGCTCTGGATCGAAGTTCACGGTCCAGTCAAAAATAAATCCGTTGTCAGATCCCCATGAATCACAGATCTCAACTGTCCAAGTTCCATTCAAAGGACATCCTTCTAGTAATGACCAAGGCTGTGCACTTGAATAAATTCCGGAAGGGAGTGTTCCTCCTCCGCCTTCGTCGGCCCACGTACCATTCACAGCATCTGGTGCCCACCAGTAATCATAACCAACTCCTTCAGCAAGTGGCTGGCCGTCATCATCAACAGGCTCTCCTAACCAAGTTCCGCCTCCACCTTGTTGGTGTACAGACATTGATTGTCCGTTTGGACAAAGGAAAGTGATTGTAAGGTCACCCATGAAACTGTGCTCGAAGTTGATAAAAAAGCTTTCAATGTCAGATTCAGATTCTACTTCTTGTCCCGGAAGGAAGGTTGTAAATACGATCTCACTTTCAAAACACTCCGTCTGATCATCTGGAATCCAAAGTTGCCCGCCGAGGTTGGCACTAGGAGTACCATCCCAAAGAACACCTTGTACTGCTCCTACTAAGTCGAGTTCTTGTCCCAAACAGATTTCCACATCTTCTGATGTTCCTGTCCAATCTGGTTCTGTAGAGACTAGAATCAATATGTCTGTCAGGTTGTTGTTGGTGCACTCATTGTCATCTGTCAAACTCAGCTGCACTTTATATGCACCTGGAATTTCATAAGCGTGTGAGGTGATTGCTCCATCTGTAGTATTTTCATTCCCATCTCCATAATCCCAATTCCATTCGATCAGGCTGAATCCATCTGCCACAGTTGAGGGCGATGAATCGAAGTTGATCTCTTCTCCGGGACAAACCTTGATAGGCGTTTCTTCTTCGGTATCAACAATTGCGAAAGGTCTTTCGCAAGGGTAACCACACGTGATTTCTGCTACAAAGTTTCCAACTCCTGATCCGTCTGAGACAAAGTTGAGGGTAATACAACCCGTCTCATTGTCTTCAGATGCGTAGAAATCTTGTCCCTGTGCATCAAAAACTGTGTACTCTCCAATAAGAGGAGAACTGGTATTAGGGCCATCATAGACGTACATGATATCTCCTTCACCAAGGGAAAATAGATTGAAGTAGATGTTCACGATGGTATCTGGTGCCAAAGGGCACACGACCATGGTATAATTTTCATTGTTGCCATAATCGGCAGCACTCAATCCTGAATCCACAATAAAACCACCACATCCGGTGTAACTACCGGCTGCAATACTGGTTTCTTGTGCCCAGGTGAGGGTTGGAATGGCCAAGAGTAAAATGATCCAAAATGATCTCATGATAATAGAGGTTGCAGGTTATAGTTTTGATTGAGCTTGTTTGTTTATTTCATATCGGTTGTGCAAAACAAGCGCACGATTTGCCGAATGGAAATAAAGCACTTTACCTGAATCACCAATGGTATAAACCAACGGTGCATCTGGAGGAAGCACAATCATATAGTTTCTAGGGTCAAAATTTTCCGACATCACGATCTGTGCCGTCAAAAAGCCATCTCCGGAAGTGCTAGTTATCATTGAGATGTCTAGCATGTTGTCTGTGGACTTCACGTCCAATTGAATCATCCAACCATCAGATGCCCACCATTCCTGGAACTCAGGCGTAAAGGGAGATTGTTCTGTCTGTGTATTCGACTGACTTGATTGAGCCAGGATATTAAATGGAGCGGCTAAACAGAGCGCTATCAAAAGGTGTTTCATGCCTTGAAGATTACAGGTTATATAGGTGTGACAAACTTAAGACTTCAAAAGTTGCCTAGCTTGCCTCCGATGAAGCAAATTAAAACATTTATTTTCGTCAAAATTTGTCAGCTACATGCAATTACTTGAAGTTCGGGATTCACAACTGGAGGAAATGTTCTTGAAAATGCCCAGATCCATCTATGCGTCTGACCCAAATTGGATCCCCCATTTGAGGCAAGATATCCATCAGGTTTTCGACCCAAAAAAGAACCGTTACTTCAGAAATGGAGAAGCTACCAGATGGGTCTTAGTTGATGGTGAAAACAAGCCCATTGGCCGTATAGCAGCCTTTTACAACAAGAAGTACAGCTCAGGAATGCAACAACCAACAGGTGGTGTTGGGTTCTTTGAATGCATCGACAATCAAGAAGCCGCAAACACCCTTTTAGAGATGGGCATTGTTTGGTTGAAGTCCAAAGGAATGGAGGCCATGGATGGTCCAATAAATTTTGGTGAGAAAGATCGTTTTTGGGGTTTATTGGTAGAAAATTTCACCGCAATTAATAGTTATGCGATGAACTACAACCCGCCGTATTATCAGAATCTCTTTGAGAATTTCGGTTTCCAGTTGTATTTCAAGCAATTCATCTATATGCGCATGATGGAGGTACCTGTGCAGGAGGTCTTCGACCGCAAGTCCAGCGCATTAAGGAAAGACCCAAATTTTAAAGTCACCAACGTCAGAGGAATGTCTTGGGACGACATAGCCATTAACTTCCTGACGGTATACAACAACGCCTGGGGCGGACACCATGGCTTCAAGAAAATGGAGGTGAAGCAGGCTCAACGTATCATCAATTCATTGAAGCCGGTTATTGATCGCGACATCATCCTATTTGCTTTCTATCAGGATAAGCCGATTGGATTTTATGTGAATATCCCAGAATTGAATCAGATCTTCCAACATGTTGATGGCAATTTGAACTGGGCAGGTAAATTGAAATTTCTCTGGCACAAATTCCGACGCACCCCGGATATTATGGTCGGAGTGGTTTTTGGAATTGACAGAGCGTTTCATGGAAAAGGAGCAGAAGGAGCGTTGATCAAGTTTGCAGAAGAATTTATAGTTCCGCTGAATCGATATAAAAGCACAACTCTCACTTGGATTGGCGATTTTAACCCCAAAATGCTCAAGATTTCTGAAAATTTAGGTGCCGAATTGTACAGAACCCTGCATACTTACCGCTATTTATTTGATCGGGAGAAAGAATTTATTCGGGCTCCAATGGTAGACTAGCAAGGGGTTACGGGGAAATGAAATCTCAGGTTTTGAACACCTTGAGAAATTATAGCGCTGGTGCTTGGAATCGTAAAAAAATGTACTTTATATTTGCACCCCAAATTTAGGGAATGATCCTGTAGCTCAGCTGGTAGAGCATAACACTTTTAATGTTAGGGTCCTGGGTTCGAGCCCCAGCGGGATCACACAAAACGGGCAGTTTCGACTGCCCGTTGTTTTCTTACTCGTTCTTTACAATATGAATTAGCACATTTGGAGGTGTGCATACAGCTGTTCACGCAGCATCAAGATGCTATGTCAGCTCCAAATTGCTGAAGAGATGCCTCTTGGTTGAGTGGACAATTGTTGAATCAGACCTTTGTTTCCTCATGCTTTGAGGCTATTTGCCCAGGTGCTGAAACTGGTAGACAGGCATGGTTGAGGGCCA
>CAZKMC010000159.1:0-6590 GCA_964553485.1 uncultured Comamonadaceae bacterium | reverse complement strand
GTACCGGTTAGTCCAATTCGTGACCAATGATTGTTGTTCCCTGTATTTTTCCAAAAGTGCACTGGCCCAGGGTTTTTGTTGTGAACAATGAAATCGAGAGCACCATCATTATCAAAATCACAAGATGCAGCTGAATGCGCATCTGTGTTGTCTTCACTCAATAGAGAATCTGAAGCCAAAGTATACGTGTAGTTCTGATCAGCGCCATTGTTGATGAAAAAATGATTTGGCTGATTAGGATTTAATGGATCAGCTTCCGCCACATACATATCCAAATCCATGTCATTGTCTGCATCAAACCATTCAGCAGCCCAAGTGAATGTGGTGAGGTACGAGCCAATAGTTTGGGCTACATCTTCAAAAGTCCCATCCCCTTGATTCTGCATATGGAGCGTACCATTTGGAGTAGTATTGGTTTCATAAAAATCTATCAGGCTGTCATTGTTGTAATCTCCCCACGTAGCGGTCATTGCATCTACCAAGAGGTTGGTGTTTGTCTCTTGAGATACATCTTGAAAAGTGCCATCTCCCAAATTCCGAAACAAGACATTGGGACTTATTTTATCATTGATTAGGTACAAGTCTGGCCAACCGTCGCGGTCATAGTCAATCCAGATGCTTTGAAAAGTTAGAGAAACGCCATCATGTGCTCCAGACTCAAGAGTTACATCCGTAAATGTTTCGTCACCATTGTTTCGATAAAGATGATTCCAACGAGCATAGACTCCTTGGTTTCCCTGATAGTCGTAGGTGCAGATATAAACATCCAAATCTCCATCAAGGTCATAATCTCCCCATGAAGCACCGTAAGTGTTTTCTTGGTTTTGAAAGAATCCAGATGTTGATGTGATATCGGTGAATTGCCAATCACCATCATTTCTAAGAAGTTTCAGTTCCCCTAGTCTTACGGTAACAAATAAGTCGGAATCTCCGTCATTATCAAAGTCCACCCATTGAATTGCCTTTATCGACCCATTGACCGTGATTAAAGAGGATACCTGTACAAAGCTTCCTTGTGTATTCTTGTAAAATCGTGAAGGTCCTCCAGAGAGAGCAATTGAGATATCATCCCAACCATCTCGGTCAAAATCGTGGGTACTAACTCCAGCACCAAATAAATTGCCATTAGGAAGTACTACGTTAATGCCAAATTGTTCCGCAACGTTTTCGAATGATTGAGCAAAAAGAATTGTGCCAAAACCGGTAAGTATTACCGAAAGCAAAACATAAAGAAAGCATTTAGTCATTCTCAGCAAAGGTAGTTAAGAAGCGTAACCCTTTAATATTAATATCCGCACAATACAATTCGGTTTTCGAAAGGAATAGTAAGGGTGTTAAAAAAGAGATACCACTTATATAACGAGATTTACAACAAAGGTTGCCTGATTTGCCCTAATACATTTTGAATCATTAAAAAGAAAACAATGTTTGCTAGGACAAGGTGACTAGCTTTTGTGATTTAGAATTTGAAGCGGATGGCTGATCTCCTCGCCGAATGGCAAAAAATCAAAGCTAATATTTAGTCAGAACATGTTTCGTCAAGAATACTCCATTCACATCATATACAACGATAGAATAAATTCCAGAACGCAGCTGAGACATGTCCAATAGCAACAATTCAGAGTTGAATTTGGCTTGTGAGACCTTTTGGCCATTGTTTGAGAATACGATGACTTCATATTCGCCAACACTTTGTGCTTGTATGGAAACAGAATTTGAGAATGGATTTGGATAAATCTGAAAATTAGCCACTTCTGTATTGGGAATACCAACATCAATTATGCTAAAATCAATCGAGTCCGTGCAGCCCAAGCTGTCCTCAACGTAAACTAAATAACTACCTTGACTTAGCTCATCTACAATCAAAAGGTCGAAGATGTTAATGGGTTGCCATTCAATTGAGTAGGGAGGAGTTCCTCCGGAGATATTCAATTGAGCACTGCCGTTTGAGCCGTTGTTGGCATTGTATATAATCAGGAACGTATTCAAATTTTGAACACCCATATTAACCGCTATAACCGTGTCTAATTGGCACCCGTTCATGTCCTGAACCGAAACGGCATAATTTCCTCCAGCCGAATTGCTTGGATTTAGCCCTCCCCAATTCAACACATATCCTCCAGCGCCGCCTGAAATAGTTGATTCCACAGAACCATATAACCCACAGCTCGGATGATTGACAACAAAACTGAACATCAAGCTGTCTGGGGCGCTCAGGAAAATTGAATCAAAAAAACTACATCCTTCATCATTTAGTAAATAAATTGAATGCCAGCCTTCATGCACGCCAATCAGATCCAGTTGATTTGAAATTTGATCATCCCACATTATTTCAGAAATGCCTGTTTCTCCATTGATATCAGCGATAATATTTCCGCCATTTAAATGGCTACAAGTTGATTCTGTTGTTGACAGAGAAATTGAGAAAGGGGATGCTTCATAGATGGTCGTAGTATCTGAATAGGAAGTGATTCCGAGCTCATTTGTTACTTCATAAAAATAATCGCCAGGAATGCTCACATAAATGGATGTGTCCATACTGCCGGTTGACCATAGAATTTCATCTTCAATATTAATGTCGGAAATCAATAGAATGCTATCATTCCCACACAAATAGAGAGACTCTGAAGAAATTGGATACAACAATGAGCTACCTTCAATCAATTGATAAGTGTTATTTGCATCAAGGCCGAACCAGACGTCCTGAAAGCCACTTGGCCATGAAATAATTAAGGAGTCAATAAGAGAAGCATTCCCAAGGCCGAAATGCTCAGTTCTTGAATTTTGAGCTAAATAGCCTTCGCCACAATGCGTATACTTTCTCTGATGTGTATTATTTGCATAGAGATCGATCCAGCTTCCAACTCCATCGCGATTTGAAAGTGTTCCTTCCAAAAGTACTTTCACAAAATTGTTTTCATTCATACTGCTTGCATACATCTCTGATAGATCTGGGGCATCATTTACTACAAAAATATCGGGAAAGCCATCGTTGTTAAAATCTCCAACGGCACTTGAGTGAGACCATCCTTCATCGTTAATCAGTCCACAAAGCATTGTAATATCAGAGAAGGCTCCAGTGCCCAGGTTTTCATAAAACCTGTTTTGACCTGGTTGTCCCCAAAATGGTGAACAGCATACGTGAAGATCTTCCCAAGTATTGTTGTCGAAATCTACCCATTGTGCAGACCAGGAATGATCGAATGTGGCTACTCCCAAATTTTCTGCTTGTTCTGAAAAATATCCTTCACCATCGTTTAGATAGAATTTATTTCCAAATGGATTATTTGTCACATAGATATCCAGATCTCCGTCATGGTCGTAATCTGCAGCGGTGTTGTTCATGGCAAAGAAGTAGCCGTTTATTTGGGAGATTTCAGAAACATCTGTAAAGCTGCCTTGTGTGTTCAAATAGAGAGAGTTACGACAGTTTTCTCTGTCGTTTGCTATAAACAAGTCAGGCCAGAGGTCGTTGTTGACGTCAATAAAATTAGGCTGGAATGAATTACAAGACTCGTCGCCAATATCAAGGTTCTCAGTGACATCTGTGAAGGTGCCGTTGCCATTGTTGTGAAACAACAAGTTTGTATAGGTGCTTCCGTTGTAGTTACATATATAAACATCAAGCCAACCATCTCGGTCATAGTCGCCCCAAGTATGACCAAAAGTTAGGATAGAGGTAAAAGGAAACCCTGCGGTTTCAGTAACCTCTGTGAGGTTGAGATTACCATCATTCTGAAACAACATGAAAGACGCCAGCCGCCGTGTCACAAATAGATCTGGATCCCCATCATTGTCGTAGTCCACCCAAGTAACTTGCTTGACTTCCTGGTCATTGGCCACAATGTCAATTGGGTTATCGAAGGTGCCTTGATTGTTCAAGTAGAGTTTAATGGCCAATTCATTGTGACACAAGGTCAGATCGTCCCAACCATCTTGGTTGACATCATAAAAACTAACTCCAGCTCCGTATTGACCTGTGACAGAAACTGAATGATTTATCCCCAGTTCTTCGGCATGCATGGTCCAAGTTTGTCCCTGCGCTTGACAACAGCATAACACAAATATGAAAAGGATTACAGACTGCATTGATTAGGAGTATTTCAGTGCATCTAATTTAATGATTTACAATGTAATTACATTGACTGTCAGTTCCCAGTGATAAAATGTCTCTTATCGAATTGTTTAATTGCGCCCCAATGCATGTATTGATTTCTAAATTTCCCGGATAAATATTCGTCAAATTGATTGTCGTAATAAGGCGACCAACGATGTGCAGATTGCCCAGAAGGGGTGATCGAAACCGAGTTGTCTACATTGTCAAAATCTATAATAATTCGCATCTGAGGACCAAAATGCGCAGCATATTTGGCTTGGGCATTGGGTATAAACCCAGATTGGTTGATGGTTTCATTTCCGCCAGGTGCCGGGAAAGGCCCAATATTCAATAGTTTTCTTAGTGGTTCGTTGATGGCCAGGGGATGCTTTAATTCAACTTGATGGGCAATGCCCCATGTCCATAGTTCGATCTCTTCTCCATACGTCAATATCAAATCATTTACTGTGTGTTTGAAGGCGGGTAGCAAATAGTCATCCATGTGCTCAAGTTGGTCAGTTTTAACATTGTCCCACGCAATGTGATCAGGAGCAAAATAGAGTTCCTGTGCCAACCTTTTCATCCAATGCAAGTGCATAAATTGCTCAAACTCAGATTCGGTCATTTCATCCGAAAAAGCAGCAAGCAACAATTGATAATTGAGATGTTGAAAAAGCAATGCTCCTGTACTCTCGATGGTATATGCCCCATCCCAGTTGAGCAGGTCAGCTGCTTCTAACTGTTTCTCTGTGAGGCTATCTTTTTTGCTAGAAAGTAGTTGGAGTAGGTGTTCCGCATTTAGTCTATCCTCGTCACATACCACATCCAGCAACAAAACTTGCATTGATTCGGTGTCCCAAGAGTTCGAGGAATTAAGAATTTTGCGGACTCGTTTTACTCTACTTGGAGGTACGTAATAACCAGGATAAAACTGTCCAGAACTGCTGGTTGGCTGTTCGTTCGAAGAGGCCACAATTCCGGATTCCGGGTTAATTGAATGTGGATTCAATTCAAATGGAAGCCAAGCTCCTGGTTCATCAATCGAAAGGTCCCCACACATAAAAAATTTGGAATTTACATGTTCTGGCCATTGAATCATTCTTGTGCAGGCCCACCAAGCTATATTGTCTTCTTTATCTGCATAAACTACATTCAGGCCTGGCCCATGAATGAGGGGCAATGCAGATTGAAATTGGCCAAGATTTGTAGCATTGTTCATTGACCTAAAAGCTTCCAAAAGACGGTTTTCACCAAGTGCATAATCCCATCGTAGAGCTACTGGATCTTTGGTTCTTATTTCTGACATCACGTTTTGCACCAACGGTCCATGCTTGCTTCTTTTCACTATCAATGTGAAATCTGCTTTTCCTTTCACCTTGATTATCTTTTCGGTGATTTGGACAGGATAGGAGCCTTGGTCATAACGGAATGAGGTAGAATCACTAGTTAATTCTTCTAAGTAAAAATCCATGTCGTCATTTTCAAACATGGTAAGTCCCCAACCCAAGTGCCTGTTATGTCCCACTAATGCGAAAGGGATTCCCGGAAGAAAATTCCCGTAAAACTCGAAGTCATCACATTTCAGATGTGCTTCATACCAAACTTGCGGAAGTCCATATCCGATATGTGTGTCAGTGCATAGCATGGCTTTTCCGGAGGCCGTTTTTGAGCCATTTACAGCCCAACTATTTGAGCCATGAAAAATGGGGGATGGCATCAAATTGAGAATATCAGAATATTCAGATGTGTTTGAGTCAGTTGTGAAAACTGGCGAAGAATAAGATGTTGAATCGGCATTTAGCCACAATGAGTTCACCCATTCTTCTCCGAAATCATTAGCCAACCTATTGACAAGGGGGTCAGTTTTTGGAGCTAATGCGAATCCATAGGCCATATAGGCAGCTATAGCAAATACATCTTCTAAGGTATATGGGGCAGGATCTAATCCGGCTAAAGTCAATTCAAAGGGCAACTTTCCGTGCTCCAAAAACTCGTTTATTCCTGAGATGTATGCTTGTACTTCTTCATATCCTTCTGGTTTGCGCAACTCAAATTCACTTGCGTTGCGTCTGGCAAGATCATCAGTTCCCAACGTAAGGAATAGTTTGTCCACGGGAAGAGCATCTTCGCCAAACGCCTCACTTAATTGGCCTTTTGCCACCCTTCGCATCAATTCTATTTGCAACATTCTTTCCTGAGCAGATATATATCCGAGGGTGGAATAAAGATCTTGTCGGCTGGTAGAATGGATGTGAGGAATCCCATTTTCATCAGTAAAAACTTCCACATTGTCCTCCAAGTTGTTCATGTTGAATTCGCCTGTATAGTCTGGACTGCATGAATACCAATATCCTAGGACGCTCAGGGTCAAAAGAATGAATATCCCAATAAGTCCGAGGAATATTCGGAGAAGAATTTTTTTCATGAAAGTGTTGAATTACCTCACCATAAAAGGCGCACGTACTGGCCTTTCTTGCATGTAAAAATAGAGGAC
>CAZKMC010000158.1:1303-6623 GCA_964553485.1 uncultured Comamonadaceae bacterium | reverse complement strand
GACATTAATATAAACACCAATTACAACTCTGAAGCTGAGAAGGTACATGGCCAAATAGCAGGGGGCATGGAACGAATCGCCGCATTTTTGGGCGAGGAATTAGTCAAACTCCAAGTGAGTAAATAAAGTGACATTCCGTAGAAAAGAAAAAATAGAAGAAGCAAACAAAACAGGCGACCCACATGGATCGCCTGTTTTTATTTTATGAGATGAGGCATAGTTTACCTCAATTCGATTATTTCAGATCAAACCGATCCAAATTCATGACCTTGTTCCAGGCGGCTACAAAATCCTTAACGAATTTTTCCTGCCCGTCTGAACAACCATACACTTCTGCCACGGCACGAAGCTCTGAGTTTGAACCAAAGATCAAGTCTGCGCGTGTTCCGGTCCACTTCATCGCTCCCGACGAACGGTCGCGTCCTTCAAACTCTGTTTGAGCATCGGAAGTGGATTTCCAGGTTGTACGCAAGTCCAGAATATTCACAAAGAAATCATTCGACAAAGTGCCAGGACGTTTCGTCATCACACCATGCCTAGAATCATCGTAGTTGGTATCCAACACACGCAATCCACCCACAAGAGCAGTCATTTCAGGGGCAGTAAGTGAAAGCAATTGAGCGCGATCTACTAACATTTCTTCTGCAGTGGACTTGTGCTTGGCAGCAAAATAATTACGGAATCCATCTGCTACAGGCTCAAGAGCTGCAAATGCTTCTACATCTGTTTGTTCTTGACTTGAATCTGATCTTCCAGCTGTAAATGGAACGTTTACTTTGTGACCACCTTTTTCTGCTGCTTGTTCAATTGCAGCGCAACCCCCTAAGACAATCAAATCTGCGACAGACACTTTTTTGTTGTCGGTTTGAGACGAGTTGAATGAGGCTTGGATTCTTTCAAGGGTATCTAGCACTTTCCCTAGTTGTTGAGGATTGTTCACTTTCCAATCTCTTTGAGGAGCAAGTCTAATTCTTCCGCCGTTGGCTCCTCCTCGCTTGTCTGAGTCTCTGTATGTTGATGCAGATCCCCAAGCGGCCGAAACTAATTCAGAAACAGAAAGTCCAGAATCGAGAATTTGTTTCTTAAGGTTCGAGATGTCATGATCATTTACCACGTCATGGTTGCTTGCCGGAATTGGATCTTGCCAAATCAACTCTTCCTGTGGAATTTCAGGTCCCAAATACCTGGCAATAGGCCCCATATCACGGTGAGTCAATTTGTACCATGCTCTTGCAAAAGCATCTGCAAATTCGTCAGGGTTTTCATAGAACCTTCTTGAAATAGGCTCATAGATCGGGTCCATTCTCAAGGCTAGATCGGTAGTAAGCATGAAAGGTGCATGTTTTTTTCCTTGGACATGCGCGTCTGGCACAAGCCCAGCTCCGGCACCGTCAACAGGTTTCCATTGTTGAGCTCCTGCGGGACTTTTTGTCAATTCCCATTCATACTGAAAGAGGTTCTCAAAAAAGTTGTGTCCCCATTTAGTTGGGGTTGTAGTCCAGGCACCTTCCAAGCCGCTTGTAATTGTATTTTCGGCGTTACCAGACCCAAGGGTGTTTTTCCAACCCATGCTCATTTCTTCGATTCCCGCAGCGGCAGGTTCCGGTCCAACATATTTTCCTGGATCTCCAGCGCCGTGGGTTTTTCCAAAAGTGTGTCCCCCGGCAATCAATGCCACAGTCTCTTCATCATTCATGGCCATTCTTCCAAACGTCTCGCGGATATCCACAGCTGCTGCAAGTGGATCAGGATTTCCATTTGGCCCTTCGGGATTTACATAGATCAATCCCATTTGAACTGCTGCAAGAGGATTTTCCAAGTCGCGGTCTCCAGAATAACGTTTGTCTCCAAGCCACTCAGATTCTGCTCCCCAGTAGACATCTTCTTCTGGTTCCCAAACGTCCTGACGACCGCCTGCGAATCCGAATGTTTTGAAACCCATAGATTCCAAGGCAACGTTTCCAGCCAATATCATAAGGTCTGCCCAGGATACTTTTTTCCCGTACTTCTGCTTGATAGGCCAAAGGAGTAGTCTTGCTTTATCCAAGTTGCCGTTGTCTGGCCAACTGTTGAGCGGGGCAAACCTTTGCGTACCTGATCCTGCTCCACCTCTACCATCTTGAATACGATAAGTACCTGCACTGTGCCATGCCATGCGTATAAAGAAAGGTCCATAATGTCCGTAATCTGCCGGCCACCAGTCCTGTGAAATTGTCATTAGATCAGTCAAGTCCTGCTTGAGCGCTTTGTAGTCGACAGACTTGAACGCTTTTGCATAATCGAAGTCCTCACCCATCGGATTAGACAAGGAAGAATGTTGTCGTAGGATATTCAATTTCAATTGGTTTGGCCACCAATCTCGGTTGGATGTGCCACCGCCAGCGCTTTGTTTAACTGAGCCTCCTGTGAAGGGACATTTTCCTTTTGAGTTCATATCGTAACTAGAGCTGCCAGAGGCACCATGCTGATGTTCATTTCCCATTGATAAATCTTTTTTGAGTCAATTGTTTCAATTCAGGATGTATAGTTTACTTGAGGAGTGCGTGATAAATCAGACACGTCAATCAGTATCAAGTCTTTCACATTCTAGGGCAATTTAGCAATTTAAGACCGGTCTGAAAAGACATCTTGTTACATAAGCAAACATGCCTGACATTTGTCCCCTTAATAACTGGATCGACCATCAAATTGTTTAATTGAATCATGATTTTAGACAGAAGATCTTGTAAAAAAATGTGGATTTGGAAGCAGGATTGGAGTTGCAGTTGTGCGGAGAATAATGGGTCTGCTAAATAACATTCCCCGCGTCTTTTTTCTGTGAAAGAATCGACTTGTCGAAGGATTTTGAATTGAACAACGTCCAATAGGAGACAAGTCAATCCAAAAACAGAAAAAGATTTATGAAAAAGTTCCTTGTTCCTTTCACAGTCATCATGGCCTCACTTATGGTTGTTGTCTCTTGCAAAAAAGATGACGATGAACCAGATTGCACTCCTTCCAACTGGTATCAAGATGCAGATAGCGATGGCCTTGGCAATCCAGATGTCGCAGTATGTTCATGTGAAGCTCCCTCTGGTTATGTGAGCAACAACTCAGACACAGACGACACCGTTGCTGAGTCTGCATTACACCTTGCTTTCTCTGAGTTTGACTCAAACAACTTCAACATCTATCTGGATGGTGACGAAGTTGTGATGGAAACCAATGGTCTTCCCAATCACGTTTCACCTTATTGGTCAAACACCACTGAACGTGTTGCCATCGATCCAATGGGAAATACACTTATTACACCTGCAGCAGATGAAAACCATCCCTTGTTTGTAGAACCATCAGTTACTTCTTATGAACAAATGGCTCCAGGAAACATTGATGACTTCAATGGATCGTACAGCCTGACTATTCCATTGAACCCAACAATTGCAGCTACAAGTTCTTCTACCGGACTTGGACCAATTGGATTTGCAGTAAGTGGTTCAATGATTTACAACGATGAGGAAGGACCAAATGTGCCATTAGACGGCGCAATTGGAAGTTTGGATTTCACAGGTGCTCATACCGGACCGCAGAGTTATCACTATCACCTTGAGCCACATGCTTGGACCTCCAATGACGATGCGCTTATTGGTGTAATCGCAGATGGCTTTTTCCTCTATGGGAGAAAGTGCTCATCTACAGGAACCTACCCTACTGATTTGGACAATTGCAACGGTCATACTTCTACAACTCAACACAGCAGTGAACCGGAGTATCATTACCACATTGAAAACACCACATATCTCAATCAGTTTTACATCTTGTTTCCATACAACTACAAAGGCACCCCGAATGAAATACAGTAGTGCCATTATCATACTGATTGCTTTGTGTGCGTGTTCTTCCAGCCAACAAGAAAGTGGTAATAGGGAAAAACACAACACAGAAATTATGTTCCATTTCCCGGGCGATTCTCTCACTTTGAGAGAGAGCTTGGGCCTGGTATTTTATCAAGACCTGCCGTTTAACGGCATTGCCGAAACTACTTATCCAGACGGCACTTTTGCAGAGTCCATTGAATACATGAATGGAAAAAAGAATGGGCTAAGACAGAAGTGGTTCAAGTCAGGACGCTTGAGTTTTGAAGCCAGCTATATTGATGGCAAACTACACGGTCAATCGCGCAGCTGGTGGAGCAACGGAAATTTGCGTTCTGAAACTTTGAATGTCCATGGCTCAGCTCATGGATTACAAAAACAATGGTATGTGTCTGGAGATTTGTTTAAGGAACGTAATCTGGACATGGGCAAAGAATCAGGGATGCAAAAAGCTTATCGCCGAAATGGTGCTGTGTATGCTAATTATGAAGCCGTTAACGGCAGGACATTCGGGCTGAAAAGAGCAAATCTCTGTTTCTCCATTGAAGATCAAAATGTGCAGTATGAAAATAACTAAGGTCTTTCTCTTAATCTCCCTTCTGTTTTTCTCATGCCAGACCGCAGAGGAAAAAGGAAGTCGAGTGGCATCCTTGCCATATTACAACGAGGCTTCGTTCACACCACATTGGATGGAACCTGGGAGTTCAGACTTAGCCAACTTTCATACAATTTCTGACTTCAGCCTGATGAATCAAGAGGGTGAAACCATCACTCAAAAGACGTTTGAAAACAAGATATATATCACCGACTTCTTTTTCACTTATTGCACGGGAATTTGTCCCAAAATGACGGCCAATATGGAGGTGGTGCAGGAAGCCTTTCTCAATGACCTGGATGTCCTGCTCTTATCACACAGTGTTACTCCTGAACATGATTCAATTCCTGTCCTTAAATTCTATGCTGAAACAAAAGGGGTTGTAAGCGGTAAATGGCATCTAGTTACGGGGTCAGTTGAAGAAATTTATCGATTGGGCCGTGCTGACTATTTTGTTGAAGAGGATTTGGGAATCGCTAAAGACTCTGAAGACTTTCTGCACACAGAAAACTTTGTCTTGATCGACAAAAATCGCCACATTCGTGGCATCTATAACGGCCTCAACAGAGCTGACATCGATCAACTTATTGAGGACATAAAGACCTTGAAGAAAGAAAGCTAATCAATAATAAAACTGGACCTTTTGCTTTCACTTTAGGGCAACAGATCAAGCTTGTTCGAATTCCCGTCTGAAACATCTTCGAGATATTTATACCCTATCTTTTGACCATCAACAGTTAGATAGAAATCCACTAAATCTTCACGATGTTTAAGCCCTTCCTCATATTTCTTACTTTTATTCTAGGCACCCTCAATCTCACGTATTCTCAATGTGCAGATTCTTTGAATGTCTATTCCTTTTTCCATGCGGGAC
>CAZKMC010000158.1:0-1293 GCA_964553485.1 uncultured Comamonadaceae bacterium | reverse complement strand
GCGGGACATAGTTATGATGTAGTCAAGGAAAACAAGACTTGGACGCAAGCTGTTGAATGCGCGGTTGAAAGGGAAGGATATCTGGCTGAGATCAACGACGAAGCAGAACAGGATGCCATTTTCAATGAATTGGCCAACAATGCCGGCATCGTCACAGACAATACTCAAAACCAATTCGGGACTGCTTCTGTGTGGCTTGGCGGCAGCGATTCCGTGACCGAGGGAGAGTGGATCTGGGACGGAAACAACGATGGCCAAGGCCCCCAATTCTGGAGTGGTGGCCCCAACGGAATGGCTATTGACGGGCTCTATACAAACTGGGGAATTAGTCCCGCTGAACCGGACAATTCCGGAGGGCAAGACCACCTTACAATTATCATCAAGCCGAGTGCAGTCAATTTCAGTTTGTGGAATGATCTGGTTTCAACCAATTCCATTTATTACCTCATCGAGTACGATTTTGTGCTCAATACTCTTGAGCGTGCTGAATTGAAAAACGACCTTATTTTTTATCCAAATCCTTTCGCAGAGAGTATTCGTTTCGATAATCAAAGTTCTGTACAAATCGATCGAATGGAGATCTACAATGCTTTAGGTGAGCAAGTAAAAGCGGTTTCTCAAGATGAGATCTTTCAGCAGAAGATGGACGTTTCTCATTTGGAAAGGGGAAGCTATTTCATCATCACATATTTTGAGGACAACAAGCAGATTAGCACACAATTAGTCAAGTAAGGATCGCGCATTGATCGATATGTTGATCTTCAGAATAAAAACTTAATTTTCGATAGGATCAAACCACCTATGAAGTAATTACCACGCGTATGGCCTACGATGAATTCCTTGGAGATAGGATCAGACAAGTACTGAAAGAACGACGCACTTCGTTTTCTGAGTTGAAAATGATGGGGGGATTGTGCTTCAAAGTGGATGAGAAAATGCTTTGCGGAATTCACATCGACAAGAAATTTGGAGATAGTTTATTGATGGCGAGGATAGGCGAAGACGCTTATGAAGAGCAAATCCAAAAACCCAATTGTCTGCCCATGGACTTCACCGGAAGGCCTATGAAAGGGTATATTTTTGCCACACCACTGGGCTTTGATTCCGATGATGATCTAGCCTACTGGATCGATCAGTGTCTGGCGTTCAACCCACTGGCCAAGGCGAGTAAAAAGAAGAAGAAAGTATAGATCCAAATGATCTTTCCCGTTGGCTGAAAAAATCGACCAAGATCCAATGAGACTGCAGGCATCTTGTGAAACGCAAAGGAGAATTGATCCGCCTCTCCTGATA
>CAZKMC010000157.1:2422-6630 GCA_964553485.1 uncultured Comamonadaceae bacterium | reverse complement strand
ATCAGGTGTTGGCCTCACGGCCGAGGAAAGGTCTAACTCCGCCATAGACTCTTCCTCCGCTGCGGGAACCCTTTCACTTACTTTGGTTGGTTCTCGCAGCTCCGCCAGTAAGTCTGCATTATTTGAATCTACGGTGTACCACCACAGTAGACCTCCGCATAACAATAACGCGGGGACAATAATCATCGGCCGCAAGGCCAAAAAAACATCTTGGGGCCAAAGCATCCCTTTGAAGGTGTTTAGCCAAATGATCCATGAACCTTTTTGCTCTTGATCAAACTCAGCCATGAGGTTCTTCTTCAAACGAGAAGGCGCCTTCAAAAGAGGTTCCGATGAGTTGTCAGATACAATGGCATTCAAGGTCTTGCGCATACTCTCATACTCCTTTTCTGAGTCCATGTGGCGCAAAACAAATTCCTTTTCTTCAGGGTATAAGTCGGTGAAGCTTTTATGCATCATTAATGACTCAATATCCTCAGGGTCATATGGTTGATTCTTTTCCATGTTCATCCTATTGTGGTGATATAAGGAAGTAATATACACGCTAGTGCAACCAACATTCCTTCGTATGTTTTTAATTCCTGATTCAAATGCTTGAGCGTATAAAACAATCTAGATTTGATTGTTCCTTCACTGCAGTCTAGGATCTCACTAATTTCTTTAATGCTCATTTCTTCTTTGTACCGCAACTCAAAAGTGGTGCGTTTCGCTTCGTCCATTGCCAATAATGCCATCGCCAAAGCCTGCTCAAAACCTTGTTGGTCCAACTGATCTTGTGGGAGCTCCGTTTGGTTCATGCTGGCTTGATAGTGAAGTTCTGGATGTGCATTCTTCCTTACTTCTTGTTTGCGGTATTCGTTTTTGCACATGTTATTGGCTATACTGAACAACCAAGTTTTGAATTGCCTGCTACCATCAAAGTTTTCTCCGTGATGGATGACCTTCATAAACAGCTCCTGTGCAAAGTCTTCCGCTTTTTCCTTGTCCTTCCACAAAAGCCGAAAGAAGTAATTGTAAACACGGTCGCCATAACGGTCATAGAGCACACTAAAGGCCTTCTGGTCTTTTTGAACCACTGCTTGCATCAGCTCTTCGTCTGAATGGCCTTGATATACAGATCTTCTCAAGCCCATCAATTATCCATTTGTTGGTAAATGAGACTTGGTTTCGAAGTGCGTTCTGCCAATGTGCGAAGCAACTCATCCACTTCACTGGATTTGGAAGAATCCGTCAACTTGTAATACCTATGCAATTGCAGCAATGGTAGGATGTAGTTTACGTTCACTGGGTCAGCTTCCAGCAGGTGATCTTTTTTGAACTTCTGTTCCCAGTTAACGGCAAGATCTTGAATGTTGTTTCCCTTATAGCCAGGGGCATACATCAACGCCAGACCAGTAAGATAAGTGTCCCTAGATTCACTGCGCAGCACAGCTTCTGGAAGAGTAAGACTGAGGTAGACTTTATTACAATGCTTGAGAATGTGTTTGATCTGCTGAGACTTGGTAATCCTAGACAATGACCCTGATTCCAGTGCAAGTTTTGACTCTACTTGTTTTTGGTAGACCGGTTGAATAAGCAACTCAACAAATACAATCTTCACATCTTTGCGTACCCCCTCTATTTCCTGTAGAACCAACAAAGGATGTGTATCTCCATTACCATTTGTCAATAAAGTGGCGCCATGCCCCAAACCTTGCAGTAGGTTGTAGTGGTATTCCATTCTGGCCATGCTGTACGCATTGCTCTTTGACAAATAGAAAGAGGCATCGCGCAGCAACTGATTGTTGCCAGTTACTTGGGCATGATTCATTAGTTGAGCACTGACAAGGGGGTCTCCGGGACGAATATTCTGTGCCGCCTGAAGATGTTCAAACTCCTCTGGGTTATAGTCGCTGGAAACATAACTTGCGTAGTGATAGGCAAAGCTTCCCGGTACATATTTCGCCATAGAATCTACTAAGGCATTAAGCTGATTTTTGTCTGCAGACTTTAAATCGCCATCCCGAGACTTTTTCAGTTCCAATTGTTCGCTTTGGAATTGGGCAAACCAATTTTGAGGAATAAAAGGTTGAGAGCTATTCCGAGTTTGCCAGTCGAGATTAGGAATCTGATCTGCGGAAAAAGTGTAAGGAAGACTTTGAGGGGCTTCATCCGCTGATTTTTGCCCAGATTCGGTTTGGGCAAAGCTCGCTAAGCTACTGACAACCAGAAATATAAATATTAAAAAATTACGTAACATAGGTTCTTGAAGATACAAAATACACTGGCCTGTACACCTGAATGTCAAAATGGTTCATTAGAAAATCAGAGATGCTGAATGGGTAGTGGGTTGGAGTGGGCTTTTGTATCTTTGCACCATGAAAGAAGATGAAAAAGCGCGCTTGGATCGCTTACGTAAACAACTGAATGAAATTCATACTTGGCCGTCTCTATTCATGTTCAAATTTATTATTCCCACTGACACTGCAAAAATCACTCGATTGCATGAAATCTTTGGTGAAATTGCTGAATACCGTGAACGACTTTCTGGTAAGGGCAATTATACGAGTGTCACAATCCGTGAAATGATGTTGAACGCGGATCAAATATTTGACCGTTATACAGAGGCTTCCAAAATAGAAGGCATTATATCTTTATAGTATGGATATCGTAGTGAACATGCGCAACGCCTTGTTGCTGACTCTTACTTTATTTCTCTTGGTACTCTTGTATCGCAGACTCCTATTCTTCATGGGCAAACGTGAAAAGAAAGAGATCTATGCCCAATTTTTAGGAGATGAATTTCAATTTGACGGCAGTGTGCTGACAATTCGCATTGACTTGCCCATAGAATCAAAATACAATCTTAGAATGTACGGGCCAGAGCAAGAATTGGAAGCGGAATTAGGTTATGGGATTGCACCAGCAGGAGTGAAGGAGTTTGTGCTGAATATGGCGGTGTACAAACCAGGCAAGTATTTCATGCAGCTAGACACCCCAAACCACCGGGCTACCCGATACTTCATTGTAGATTCTACCCTACATTCTGTCAGGCATATGAATGCCGAGTAAAGCCATTCCCGTGCGAAGGACATTTCCAGTCATTTTCACCATGCCCAAACGCATACTTCTCAACTTTTCATCCTCTTCTTTCAAAACCGGAGACTGCTGATAGAACTGTCCAAATTCCCTAACAAGATCGTAACAGTAGTTGGCTAGGTGGGCAGGATTGTGAGTGCTGGCACTTTCTTCAAGCGATGCTGGAAAATCATAGATCTTGTGAATCAATGACCGTTCAATGGGACTCAAAGCTTCATTTGGAGAAACAACAATACTTCCTGAATCCGTCGCTTTTCTGAGAATTGCCTGCGTCCGCACATAATTGTACTGGATAAATGGGCCTGTATTTCCTAGGAAGTCGATGGATTCTTTTGGATCGAAAAGCATGCTCTTTTTAGGGTCAACTTTCAAAAGAAAGTATTTCAACGCCCCATGGCCGATCATCTTGTAAAAGCCTTCTTTTTCAGAATCGCCAAATGATTCAAGTCGCTCCTGACTTTCTGAAATTTCCTGAGCCGCCAAGCGCATTTCTTCCATTAAGTCATCTGCGTCAACCACAGTTCCTTCTCTGGATTTCATCTTACCTTCCGGAAGCTCAACCATTCCATAACTCAGGTGATAGTTTTCTTTGGAACCAGGGTATCCTAGTTTATCCAGGATGTGAAAGAGTACCTTGAAATGATATTCTTGTTCGTTTCCAACGGTATAGATCTGATTGGAAAGTTTCGGGTAGTCCTGAAAACGAAGGATGGCCGTTCCAATATCCTGAGTCATATATACAGCAGTTCCGTCTGAGCGCAGGAGTAATTTTTGATCCATTTTATCCTCTGTGAGGTCTACCCAGATTGACCCATCATCTTTTTGGTAGAAGATGCCTTTTTCCAGACCAATCTCAACTTCTTCTTTTCCTTTTAAATAGGTGTTTGATTCGTAATATAGCTTGTCGAAGTCAACCCCCATGGTTTCGTAAGTGGCATCGAAACCCTTGTACACCCATGCATTCATCTTATTCCAAAGCTCCATCACAGCTGGATCTTTCGCTTCCCATTTCAAGAGCATCTGCTGTGCTTCTTTCAAAATGGGAGCTTCTTTGGCTGCTTCTTCTTCAGATTTCCCTTGAGTGATCAATTCCTTGATTTGAGCTTTGTAGTAGGTATCAAAAAGCACAT
>CAZKMC010000157.1:0-2412 GCA_964553485.1 uncultured Comamonadaceae bacterium | reverse complement strand
CCAACAAGTTTGTCGCCCTTAATGCCAGTGCTTTCTGGAGTTTCATTCTTCCCATATTTCTCCCAAGCCAACATGGACTTGCAAATATGGATGCCTCTATCGTTGATTATTTGGACCTTGATAACATCGTGTCCAACGGCCTCAAGAATATTGGCCACGCTATACCCAAGAAAAATGTTTCGCAAATGTCCAAGGTGAAGTGGTTTGTTAGTGTTTGGAGAAGAATACTCCACCATCACTTGACTTTTGCTTTTAACAGGAGCTATTCCAAAATTTGATTCGGAAAGACTCTCTGATAAAAACCCGAGCCAATAGGAGGGATGAATAAGGATGTTCAAAAACCCTTTTACTATGTTGAAACCAATGACTTCTTCCACATTAAGCACCATCCAATCTCCAATGATTTTGGCGGTTTCTTCTGGAGATTTTTTAGCCATTTTCACCAAAGGGAAAACCACTAAAGTGAGGTCTCCTTCAAATTCTTTGCGTGTATGTTGAATTTGAACCATCGAAGAGCTTGCCTCTTGGTTGAATTCGGCTTTGACCGCCTCAAGAGTTGATTTGATCAGTATGTCTTCTATCTTATTCATTGGAGTTCGATTTTGGTAAGAACACCTCTGCCATCATGCAGCGTGCACTTCCTCCGCCACAAGCTTCAATGGTGTCCAAAGAGCTGTGGAGTATGGTGTATTTCGATTCTATTTGTTCTACCTGTCCTGGGGTCAAAGCACTGTGGGCAGAATTACTCATTATTAGAAAAGGCGTGCCTTCCTGATTATTTACTTGCAACATATTCCCAGCAAAACGCTGAGTTTGATCTTCAGTGATTTCAAGAATTTCATGTCCCGTAGCTCGCAAACTTTCCAGCACCATTTCTCGTTCTTCCAAGTCATCAATACAATCAGCACAGATAATTGCAAGTTCGTCTGCAATGCACATCATCACATTGGTGTGGTAGATTGGGAGTCGCTCCCCATCTGCCGTTTGCATGGCTTGGAAGGGGACGCCTTCATAATCGAACTCCACACAAAAATGCTCTAATGCTTTCATGTCCGTGCGCTCGCTCAATGCGGCATAAGCAATTTTATTCATGCGGTCCAAAACCAAGCTCCCAGTGCCTTCAAGAAATTTACCGTGTTCTTCAAATTCAGTGAAGTCCAGGATTTCTGATACATCCATGCCTTCGCTTTGAATAATTAAGATGACATCATCTCTCCTTTCATTTCTTCGGTTTTCTGCATACATGGGGTAGAGTGCCACACGTCCGTCTGAATGAAAACTAATCCAGTTGTTGGGGAATATTGAATCCGGAGTATCTGGATCTGGAGTGTCTTCAATCACAATTACTCGGATGCCAACCTCTCTGAGTTTGTCTACAAAATCATCAAATTCATTGGCTGCATTTTCTTGTACTTCTTCTGCGTCCATACCATCCAATACCTGCTGGTAGTAGTTGTTGACCGCGGTTTGCTCATTCATCCTGAACCCCACTGGACGAACCATCAAGAGGGTATTGGTAGATTGTGTTGACATCCTGATTTAATTTTGTGGTGTTCTTCTTAGTGGTAGAGTGGAACAACGAAGCAGTCCTTCCATTTTAGCTGTTTCAGAGTATGCTACTTTTTCAACAGTGAATCCTTTTGATTCCATCCAGTTATTTAGCCGGGTGAAGTTCTTTTCAGAAATCACTACAGAATCTGAGATGGAGAACACATTGGAGTTCATCTCGTACATTTCTTCTCTTGTAATTTCAAAAAGTTTATTTGCACCAAAATATTGGCGGAGGAAAGCCACATCTTCCTGATTTTTGAACCCATGAGTAAACATGATCGCATGTCCCCGTCCTAGAGGCTGAAAACAACAATCGAGGTGCAAGGCATTGTATCTTGGGTCTTTGTCGGATTTTACAAGTTGAAACCCTTTGATGGTATAATCAGGAAATGTAGCTTCTAAAAATTCTAAGCCAGCCGGATTTGACCTAGCAACCGTATACTTGACAAAATCTTCTTCATCGGCGCAGCCAACAAAAATATGATCATTTACAGGCATTACATCACCTCCTTCAAGATAGGCATGAGCAGGCATCCTAATGATGTTAGAAGGGTCAATTTGACCAATTACATGTTGAATGGCCTCAATCTCCTGAGCTCGTTCTTCCAACATATTGCAAATGACCATCTTGTTTTGGATGACAAATGCAATATCACGTGTGAAAATCTGATTGTAGTCGTCGATCACTCTGGGACGAAAAACCTCCACACCGTATTTCCTGAGTACTATTTGAACGGCTTCCATCTCGGGAACCAAATCGGCTTCTTTAGGGAAAGTTCCAGCAAGAATATGCTCCAATGACTTTGGATCATACGCATCTTCAATCGCAGGTTCCCCTCCAAAACTTACCGCAGTCCCAAG
>CAZKMC010000156.1:4389-6683 GCA_964553485.1 uncultured Comamonadaceae bacterium | reverse complement strand
ATATTAGCCTACTTGAATTTTAAGGCGTTCGCCTTCGTACTTTCGCCGCTCCAAAATCGCACAACACATGCAGTCGATAAGAAACATCGCTATTATAGCTCACGTTGACCACGGAAAAACAACTCTGGTTGATAAGATCATTCATGAATGTCAAATGATGGATGACCGAAAGGTAACTGGAGAGTTGATCCTGGACAATAACGATCTTGAAAGAGAGCGGGGTATCACTATTCTATCAAAGAATGTGGCTGCTATGTACAAAGGGGTTAAAATTAACATTCTGGATACTCCCGGTCACTCCGATTTTGGTGGTGAAGTTGAACGTGTATTAAAAATGGCAGATGGCGTACTGCTGCTTGTAGATGCCTTTGAAGGTCCAATGCCTCAAACAAGATTTGTTCTTGGAAAAGCAGTTGAACTTGGTTTGAAGCCAATTGTTGTGGTAAATAAAGTAGACAAAGAAAACTGCACGCCTGACTTGGTTCAGGACGCTGTCTTTGATTTGATGTTCAATCTTGATGCTACTGAAGATCAACTGGATTTTGAGACCATCTATGGCTCTTCCAAGCAAGGTTGGATGAGTACAGATTGGAAAAAGCCAACAGACAATATTACTCCTCTTTTGGACACGATCTTACGTGTTATACCAGAAGCACCATACAGAGAAGGTCTTGCACAAATGCAAATTACTTCTTTGGACTTTTCATCATTTGTAGGCCGTATTGCGATCGGACGCGTTTTCCGCGGTGACCTCGAAGCTGGGAAAGACTACATGCTGATGAAAGACGCTGGTGTGCAAAAAAAGGTGCGAATTAAAGAGCTTTTTCTATTTGAAGGCCTAGGAAGAGAACAAGTTACAACTGTAAGGAGTGGAGACCTTTGCGCAATAGTTGGTTTAGATGATTTCGAAATTGGAGATACCATCGCCGACATGGAAAGCCCAGAGCCACTTCCAAGAATTAAAGTCGATGAGCCTACTATGAGTATGCTTTTCACCATCAACAATAGCCCGTTCTTCGGTAAAGAAGGAAAATTCGTTACCTCTCGCCACCTCCGTGACCGTCTTTATAAGGAAACTGAAAAGAACCTGGCTCTTAGAGTTAATGATACCGATACTGAGGATAAATTTAATGTATTTGGGCGTGGAATTCTTCACTTGTCTATCCTCATTGAGACCATGCGTCGCGAAGGATATGAACTTCAGGTTGGAAAGCCTCAGGTGATCATTAAGGAAATTGATGGTGTTAAGTGCGAACCTTATGAGATTCTCGTTATTGATGTTCCCGCGGTTTCCTCAGGAAAAGCAATTGAGCTTGTGACTCAGCGTAAAGGTGAAATGCTTGTAATGGAACCAAAAGGGGATTTACAACACCTGGAATTCGATATCCCTTCACGTGGAATTATTGGTCTTAGAAACATTATGTTGACCAGTACCTCAGGTGAAGCAGTAATGACACACCGATTCAGAGCATATGAGCCTCTGAAAGGCGATCTAAACCTCAGAAATAAAGGTTCTTTGGTTTCTATGGAAGCAGGACAAGTCCTTGCATATGCTGTGGACAGATTGCAAGACAGAGGAAAGTTCTTTGTTGAACCAGGTGATCAAGTTTACAAAGGTCAAGTAGTTGGTGAGCATTCGCGTGAGAATGACCTAGAGGTCAATGTGATCAAAGGGAAAAAACTCTCTAACATGCGCAAGTCAGGTACTGATGAAGCGATGAAGATTGCTCCGAAAATTGTTTTTTCTCTAGAAGAAGCGATGGAATACATCAGAGATGACGAATACTTGGAGGTTACTCCTTTGAGCTTGCGTTTGCGTAAGATCTAATCGGATCGAATGATAGAGAAAAAGATAGTTCTCAAGAAGTGTCTGGAAATTTTAAGCGAAAAGCTCTCTGAAATTCGCGCTGCATTAGCAGATCTGAAAGAGTCTGTCGAAAATGAAGATAAAAGCACAGCTGGTGACAAACACGACACCGCAAGAGCAATGATTCATTTAGAGCAGGAAAAACTCGCGAAACAACTAAATTCTATTGAAGAAGAATTAAATAATGCTAAACGCATACTTTCCAATTCGGCATTTAGCACAGTTCAATTCGGAAGCCTCGTAGAAACAGATCTTAGACAATATCTCATTGGCCCGGCATTAGGAGTTGTCAAAACCGAAAACGCTAGTTTTGTGGCCATGTCACCGGCTGCTCCATTAGCACAACAAATGCTTGGAAAAAGGGTAGGAGACCTCGTTGAATTCAATGGCTCGTCCCAATCCATACTCACTGTAATTTAATCTCAGG
>CAZKMC010000156.1:899-4379 GCA_964553485.1 uncultured Comamonadaceae bacterium | reverse complement strand
CAGGCGTACATTTCGCCTTTCTGACTGGCCACCTTGTCTGAACTGATGTATTCATCATAAGTCATCAACTTATCTATACAACCCGTTGGGGTCAGTTCCAGAATACGGTTTGCAACCGTTTGAGTAAACTGGTGGTCATGTGAGGTGAACAACACAGTCCCAGGGAAGTCGCGTAAGGCGTTGTTGAAAGCTGTAATAGACTCAAGATCAAGGTGGTTAGTTGGTTCGTCTAACATCAATAGATTACCTCCTTGTAACATGACCCTACTTACCATACAACGTACTTTTTCTCCTCCGGAAAGCACATGAGACATTTTCAATGTCTCCTCTCCAGAAAATAACATCTTACCTAAAAAGCCCCTGACATATGATTCATCTTTATCAGTGCTGTATTGACGCAACCAATCAATCAAATTCAATTGATCATTGAAAAACGTTGAGTTATCGTTTGGCAAGTATGCAGGAACCATTGTCTGCCCAAATTCGAATTCACCGTGGTCAGCCTCAATTTCCCCAGCCAGTATCTGATACAATGCGGTAGGAGCAAGGCTATCTCGACTAATTATCGCAATCTTATCTCCTTTAGATACATTCAACTCCAAGCCAGTAAATAGAGTTTGACCATCCATTTTCTTGGACAAATCATGGATATGAAGAATCTGATCTCCAGCCTCTCGTTGTTGATCAAAGATGATTCCCGGGTATTTTCTTGATGATGGTTGAATGTCGTCGAGATTAATCTTCTCCAGCAATTTCTTTCTACTAGTCGCTTGCTTACTCTTAGAAGCATTTGCGCTAAATCGAGAAACAAAATCTTGTAATTCCTTTTTCTTCTCTTCTGCTTTCTTATTTGCATTTGTCCTTTGACGAAGCGCCAATTGACTCGACTCGTACCAAAAAGTGTAATTACCTGTATATGGATTGATCTTTTTGAAGTCGATGTCAGCAATATGAGTACAAACGGTATCAAGAAAGTGACGGTCGTGAGAAACAACTATCACAGTATTCTTGAAGTTCAACATGAAATCTTCCAACCATGTGATGGTAGCTAGATCCAAATCATTGGTAGGCTCATCAAGAATTAAAACGTCTGGATTTCCAAACAATGCTTGAGCAAGAAGTACTCTCACTTTCTGAGAACCATTCAAGTCCTCCAGTAAACGATAATGATCAGCCTCTGCAATGCCAAGTCCACTCAACATAGACGCTGCATCAGACTCGGCATTCCAACCATCCATTTCAGCAAATTCAGCTTCTAGCTCGGAAGCACGCATCCCATCTGCGTCAGAAAAATCAGGTTTGGCATATATCGCCTCTTTTGCTTCCATGATGCGCCACAATTCTTTGTGTCCCATCATAACGGTATTCAATACTGTGCTGGAATCAAATTCGAAGTGATCCTGGCGTAAAACGGCCATACGTTTCCCAGGCTCCAGGTGCACGCTTCCCGAAGTCGGGTCGATCTCACCACTTAATATCTTAAGAAAAGTAGATTTACCGGCTCCGTTTGCTCCGATTACCCCGTAGCAGTTGTCACCTGAAAATTTGATGTTTACTTCGTCAAACAAGACTCGCTTGCCATATTGAAGTGAAATGTTCTGAGCTGAAATCACGTTATACCTCGGTTTTTTTGAGGGGGCAAAGGTACGGTTTATTCCACCAATGCGAAAACCCTAGCTAGACTGCTCCTCTAACAAGGAGTCGCGCTCTATTACGGACAAAGCCAGTCGGATACGGTGAAAAGGGATGCTTTCTTCTAGACGATCAAATATCGGCCGCAATTTCTGACTCTCTCCTATGGCTTTGGCAGCAGACAACACACGTTCTATGTCACTCTCCTCAAGGAAAGCGGAAACGTCCAGCTCTTTCCCAACAGAAACAGCAGTGGCCAAATGTGAAAACACCGTAGTAACCTGCAATCCCCTTTCTTCTGCTATTTCGTCAACAGTCTTTCCGGTCTGATACAAATCATAACTCACCTCAAAAGTGGGCTTACCATTCTTACCTCTGCCAGTTTGGCTCCTAAGGACCGAAAGAAATTGCTCTCCATAAGCTTCTGCCTTGTGTTCCCCAACTCCCGAAACTTGCCGCAAAGACAAGATCGAATTTGGCTTCATTGAGGCCATTTCTTGAAGCGTGTTGTCATTGAAGATCAAATATGCCGGGACATTCTCCTGCATGGCGATTTTCTTCCTTTCAGCCCTCAACGCCTCAAATATTGCACTCGATGTTGAAAGTTCCTTCTCCTTCTTGCTTGTTCTTTTCTTTTTGACCTTTTCGGGCTTTTCAGTTTCAAAATAGTGCGTCATATGAACTTTTCCTCCAGTCTTCAGAACTTCCTTGCCAGAACGGCTAACTTTCAAAGCCTGGTTTTCATCATAGGCCAATTCAAGCAACCCTTGATTCAATAACTGAATGATAATGTGCTTCCATTCCTTGAAACTATATTCCTTGCCAACACCATAGGTCTTGATCTCATGAAATCCCTTTGCCAATAATTCAGCATTGGAAGAACCACGCAAGATATTCGTCACCATGGTAGCACCAACTTTTTCTTTAGTCCGAATGACGGCTGACAATACTTTCTGTGCTGGGATTAATGCGTCATAGGTCTTTGGTGGATTGTCGCAAACATCACAATTACCGCATGGCTCTTCCAAATATTCAGAGAAGTAGGAGAGGAGCACTCTGCGCCTGCATGTAGTTGCTTCGGCGTATTCAAGCATGCGCTGGAGCTTGGCCAATTGAAGCTCAGATTGAACGCTGTCTCTAGCAAAAGTGCTCAAAGTCATAAAATCACCCAACGCATAAAAGAGTAGGGTATCAGAGGGAAGCCCGTCTCTTCCAGCCCGACCTATCTCTTGGTAATATCCCTCAAGGTTTTTGGGCATGTTGCTATGAATCACCCAACGAACATTGCTTTTGTCGATGCCCATTCCAAAAGCAATGGTAGCACAAACGATACTTAAATCGTCCTTAATAAAATTCTCTTGCACACGGTTTCTCTCCTCGGCCGAGAGGCCAGCATGATAAGCTTGTGCATCCAACCCATTGTTCCTTAGAAATGCAGCGAGTTCATTTGTGTTCTTTCTTGATAGACAGTATACAATGCCGCTTTCACCTTTACGTTCAGTCAAAAAAGAGAGAATCTCTGCCTCCTTTTGCTTTTTTGATCGTTGTGACCGGACTTCAAGCCTTAAATTTCCTCTGTTGAACGACGACAAAAATGTCTTCGGATCCTTCAATCCCAATTGAGAAGCAATGTCCTTTCGAGTTGAACGGTCTGCAGTGGCAGTTAAAGCCAAAAATGGAATTTCTGGAACTGTGGACCTGAATGTACTTAGCATCTGATACTCAGGCCTGAAATCATGTCCCCACATACTGATGCAATGCGCTTCATCAATGGCCACAAGTGATATATTCATTCCCCGTATCCAATTGGAGTTTTCTGCCATCAACCGTTCTGGACTTACGTAAAGG
>CAZKMC010000156.1:413-889 GCA_964553485.1 uncultured Comamonadaceae bacterium | reverse complement strand
CTCTTTCTTCTTCAGAAGTGAGGCTGCTATTGTAATATGCAGCAGCAACACCATTGTGCTTCAAAGCTTCAACTTGATCACGCATTAGAGAAATTAGCGGAGATACTACCAACGCAGTGCCATCCAATATCAACCCTGGAATCTGAAAACACATCGACTTCCCGCCTCCAGTAGGCATTAGAACAAGTGCATCTTTCTTCTCAAAAACATGCGAAATAATCTCCTCTTGAAGTGGCCGGAAAGTCGAATACCCAAAAGTCGATTGCAATATGGTTTTTGCCTGCTCAATCATACTTCGAAATTAGACATTGATTCGGACTTAAAAAGGTCAAACTCACAAGTGTCAACCGAAACTTTGTGGTTGCGGTATTTATGCCGCTTATGACATCAAAAACTCTCAAAAATTCAATTATTTCCATGATTGTTATGTATTCTCTTTTCAAGGAAGTAGTTTTGCGCTCAAATCATTTGGCCCT
>CAZKMC010000156.1:0-403 GCA_964553485.1 uncultured Comamonadaceae bacterium | reverse complement strand
AATCATCCATACCGAAAAGGGAGATATGACCGTGGAATTTTACCACAACGATGCCCCAAATACCGCAGCCAACTTTATTAAACTCAGTGAATCTGGATTTTACGACGGATTGACTTTTCACAGGGTAATTCCTGACTTTGTAATTCAAGGTGGATGTCCTGATGGAACTGGAGCTGGCGGACCTGGCTATAAAATTGACTGTGAACTAGATGGTGATAATCAGTACCACGACAAAGGTGTACTAAGCATGGCTCATGCAGGTCGAAATACAGGCGGATCTCAGTTTTTCATTTGCCACAGCAGAAATAACACTTCACATTTGGACCGCAACCACACATGTTTCGGAAAGGTTGTAGATGGATTGGACATCATCGACCAGATCAGTGGCGGCGATAAAATTGTC
>CAZKMC010000155.1:0-6716 GCA_964553485.1 uncultured Comamonadaceae bacterium | reverse complement strand
AATCGGCATCAATTCGATGGCTGTTATTCCCAGGTTCTGTAAATAATCCAACTTGTTCAGGACATCTTGGATCTCTTGTCCCAATTCAAAATCTCTGATCAACAACTCATAGATCATGAGTCGGTCTTGCGGTGGACGTGTATAGCTCTGATCATGCCACACGTACTCCGGCTCTGCGGTTTGCAGCACAGAAACTGGCCATGAAGTTTCTCCGGAAGGGTAGGAGATCAATCCCGGATAGTGTTCTGCCGGAATCCACTGATCATTCCATTCGTCAAGAATCTTTTCTGCATAAGGGTCTGCGCATTGGAGGGAGCCTTCCACGAGATATTGGAAACGGTATTCTTCTGAGGTTGACAAGCCGTCTACTTGCAACCAATGGATGGCGCCATCTTCAGACACATTCATCAAAGAACTTGCATTTGCCGTCCAGTTGTTCCAGTCGCCAATGGCGTGCACGTAGGACTTGTTTGGGGCAAAGAAATAAAGCACCGCACTTTCGTTGCTCAGGTAGTTGATTCCATCTGTGGTTCCGGGGGGTGGGTTTTGCACCACTGGAGTTTGGGCAAAGCTGGAAAGACTCAACACAAACAGCAAAACAAAAAGATAGGTCCCTTTCATGCCCTTAAGATAACAAAAGTGTGTGAAAGACACTTTACCCGTTGGGCAAATTACAGATTGCGGATTTGAGCGTATGACCATCATGATTACGAACCTTATGCTAGCCTTTAGGGACTGGACTTATTGTGTTGCCGCCTCTGGGGCTTGGATTTTGGTCTTTAATGAGGTTTGGTTTAAAAGCTCATATACCTTGAACATTAAGCCTTAAACCTGTTACACAAAACCTCATTCTTTCACCAATTTAACACTATCCAGCCAGGCACCTTCACTGATCCAATGAACGGTATAGATGCCGCTTGATAGGTATTGGAGATTAAGGTCAACGGTGAGGGAGGAAGCACTGTTGTGTTGTATAGCTTGTCGCAATACTTCTTTCCCTTGTAGATCGATCACTAGGAGTTCGGAAAGGGTTGGCGGTGAGTAGTTGATCGGGAAAGAAAAGTTGATGTGGGCTACAGAATTTACCGGGTTGGGATAGAGGCTCATCACATCTTCTAGTCCCAAGACCATCTCACTGACCCCAACAAACTGGCACCCGGGCTCCAAACAGCCCATGGAATCTACTTTAAAGACCCAGGGGGTTAGGAGATTTGGATTGGGGTCGCTGTACAACTGTTTAATATATCCACTGCACACCCATCCACCATCTGGTGTAGGCTTGGAGTCCAGTAGGAAATGCTCTCCTATCTGCCAGGGGTCATCGCCATCCAAGGCATTATTGAAATACGCATAACTGCGCATCCACAGGCTGTCCCTGTTTTGATCTAGCTTCATCAAACATCCTTTCCATCGCCCTACGAAAGAAGTGTTTGAACCTTGGCTTGGCAGTAGTTGATTGTCACTGACTAGCATGTACCCATCATCCGAGGGATGTAAGTCTACAAAATCACCATTATATGTAGGCAGGTAGGTTTTTCGTTCAGAGATTTCCGACAATGTCCCATCTTCGTTTTGGTTGATCAAAGTGGAGTAATAGTAGCCTGCAAAATTGGCATCCTGGTCGTTTTCTTGGTTGGTAAGTCGGCCCACGAGAACAACTCTATCCTCTTCATATTCATGAATCATTCCATCATCTTTCCAGCAATCCCCACCAAAGATCATCCTGTCTTCCTCGTTGCCGAAGGCATCGGTCTTGATCAATACCATGTCGGTATTTGAGAACCAGCCATCACTGCAAGCAAGTCCGGTAGCTTTATCGGCAATGATCCAATACCCACCATCCAATGCTTTTGCAAGTCTCACCGCTTTGAATGTGTTGGAATACTCCTGTTGCCAAAGATGCTGCCCCAAACTATCGACCTTCAACAGGAAGGCATCAGGCGCTGTATTGTTGATCACATCCAAGGAATCCTGATACCACCCGTAGGTCACATAGGTAGAATCCACAGGATCTTCAATTAGCCCATAGAAGGCATACTTGGCCAAGGAAGAGTCCACCAAGTTTTGTGTTGTGATCTCACCGTTGATGTCTAGTTTGACGAGATAATCACGAGATTCTGAATTGAACTCATCGCCAGCAATGAAAGTGCTGAATATGGAAACGAATTGACCGGTATAGTCTGATATCATTCCACCCATATTCGCGGGATACCCAGAATACCATGAAGAGTTTTGATCCACTTCGGGCTCGTCATATCTGTTCCACCAAACCAAATCACCATTTATATTGCACTTGGCCGCATAGCATCTTGTATGATTTACCACGCTGTCAGGATGACAAATCACACCATTTCCAAAAAGGAGGTATCCGTCATAGTAGTTGAAATCGACATCCACCACAAAAACATTGTCAAACTGACCGTGCGGTTGATAGTTATACGCCGGCCACTGACAACTCACTGGATGTGCTTGATTGAATTCCTCCCATTGAGCATTTGAGCATTTGAGCATTTGAGCAAAGGGAGAGAAATAGAAATAACAATAATAATATGTTTGGCTTCATGGGAAAGCAATGTTAAAAATGAGAACCACAAAAAGTGGTTCTCATTTAAAGGTACAATAGAATTAATTTATGACAGTCAGCTTGATGCGCTCTACAACTCGCTCAAAAGTGATCAGTTGGATGATGTACACACCGTTTTGATAATTCTCTAAGGAGATTTCCAACAGACCTTTGTGATTGGGTTGGAAATTATCTTTTAGTCTCCCCTGAGGGTCATATTCTCTGATTTGGCAATTGCGGTCAAATTCCAAGCCCTCCGCGAAGCGAACTCCCAAAAAAGAGCGCAGCGACAATTCGTAATCTGTAATTGCAAACGCCTTGGTGTTTGCCTACCTTTGGCGTCCGAAATTGTACAGAAATAAGATCTTCCGAATATGAATTATGATGTAATAGTATTGGGCTCTGGTCCTGGTGGTTATGTGGCTGCAATCCGCGCCTCTCAGCTTGGACTTAAAACAGCTATTGTTGAACGCGAATCACTTGGTGGTATTTGCTTGAACTGGGGGTGTATTCCTACCAAAGCTTTGCTGAAGAGTGCTAATGTGTTTGAATATATTTCTCATGCAGCTGATTACGGAATTAAAGTAGGCGCTCCTGACGCTGATTTTGGTGGCATGGTAAAGCGTAGCCGCGACGTGGCAGACGGAATGAGCAAAGGAGTTCAATTCCTGATGAAGAAGAACAAGATCGATGTCATCATGGGCAGCGGAAAAGTGATGCCCGGAAAGAAAATTGAAGTCACTGATGATAAAGGCGAAAAGCAGATAGTAGAAGGAAAAAACATCATCATTTCCACTGGAGCGCGTTCGCGCGAATTGCCTGCTTTGAACCAAGATGGCAAGAAGATCATTGGTTATCGTGAGGCGATGACTTTAGACAAACAACCAAAGAAAATGGTAGTTGTAGGCTCTGGAGCCATTGGGGTTGAGTTTGCCTATTTCTACAAGTCAATTGGAACTGAAGTTACCATTGTAGAGTACCTGCCGAACATTGTTCCTGTTGAAGACGAAGAAGTAAGTAAGCAGCTTGAACGTACGTTCAAGAAAAGCGGCATCAAGATCATGACCAATGCTGAGGTTACTGCTGTCGACACCAAAGGAAGCGGTTGCAAAGTAACCGTGAAGACCAAAAAAGGTGAAGAGCAGTTGGAATGTGACGTAGTATTGAGTGCTGCTGGAGTTATTGCCAACATTGAGAACATCGGATTGGAAGATGTGGGGATTGTTACCGACAAAGGCAAAATTGTAGTGAATGATTTCTATCAGACCAACATGCCTGGCTATTATGCCATCGGTGATTGCGTTCCTGGTCCGGCATTGGCTCACGTAGCTTCTGCAGAAGGAATTATCTGCGTAGAAAAAATCTCAGGAATGGACGTCGCCTCTCTTGACTATGGCAATATTCCAGGATGTACGTATTGTTCGCCGGAGATTGCTTCTGTGGGAATGACAGAACAAGCAGCCAAGGACAAAGGTCTGGACATCAAAATTGGTAAGTTCCCATTCAGTGCTTCTGGCAAAGCCAGTGCTGCGGGACATAAAGACGGGTTTGTAAAATTGATCTTTGATGCCAAATATGGCGAGCTTCTAGGAGCACATATGATCGGTGCCAACGTGACGGAGATGATTGCAGAAATTGTAGCCATCCGTAAATTAGAAACTACGGGACATGAGATCATCAAAACTGTCCACCCTCACCCTACAATGAGTGAGGGTATAATGGAAGCAGCTGCCGCTGCGTATGGTGAGGTGATTCATTTGTAATAGAAATAAACTTGAACAAAAAGAGGCTCCTACTAAGGAGCCTCTTTTTTGTTGGATGTTTTTAGCACGAGTTGCAAACTGCCGCTAGCATCTGTTGGATAGGTCTGCTAATCTACCAGCACGAGTTGCAAACTCGCGCTAGCGGTCGATTTGTTCTGTACTTCCGCTGGCGCTAGTCTGTGACTCGTGTCAAAAGGTTAATTGTTTACTACTACACCCAAATAACTACCCCCCGCTGGCGCGAGTCTGTGACTCGTGTCAAAAGGTTCAATTTATCTGCTGCTTCCCTTTCAAACCATCACCTCATCGCGCTCATTCACTACGCAAAGAGATGCCAGTTTTTCAGCGGCGAATTCAACTTCTTCTTTGGTGGTCATTTTGCTGAAAGAGAATCGCAAACTTGCTCTTCCAGGTTGGATGGCATTGATTCCTTCCAACACATGCGATCCTTTAGCTGCCCCACTTGAGCAGGCGCTTCCGCCAGAACAACAAACACCTTCCAAATCCAGTAAAAACAACATCATTCCAGAGTTGTCACATGGAGGAAGCGTAAGGTTCAAGACTGTATAAAGACTTTCCGGACTGGCAGATTGGCCATTGAATTCGATACTTGGAATAGAGTCTTTTAGCAATTGGATCATGTGCGACTTCAACCCTCTCACATGCGCTTGATGTCCCTCAAGATCTTCATAGGCTATGTCAAAAGCCTTCGCGAGGCCCACAATCCCGTATAAATTCTCGGTACCACCGCGCAATTGTCTTTCTTGACCTCCACCGGTAATCATCGCCTTGACTTTCAACCCTTTGTGCACATACAAAAACCCAATTCCTTTTGGACCGTGGAATTTATGTCCCGCACAAGTAAGAAAATGAATGTTCAAATCCTGAAGATCAAAAGCATAATGCCCCATGGTTTGAACTGTATCGCTATGGAAAATTGCCTCGTATTTTGCACATAGCTCACCTACTTCTTTCAAGGGTAAAATATTACCGATCTCGTTGTTTCCGTGCATAAGCGTCACCAAGCTCTTCCCATCATATTGGAGCAATTCTTCCAAGTGCACCATGTCTACAGAACCATCTGTATTGAGGTTTACCAAACTGAGTTTGACAACCCCGGCAAGCTCCAGATGTTGAGCTGTTTTAATTACGGCACTATGCTCAATCACACTCGTAATAATATGCGTGCAGCCTAGATCATAAACCGCAGATTTGAGCGCAAGATTGTCAGCCTCTGTTCCTCCGGAGGTAAAACAAATTTCGGAAGGTGTACAGTTGAGGTAACCTGCAATTCGGCGTCTACTTTGTTCGATAGCTGTTTTGGTTTTTCGCCCAAAACAATGTGTGCTTGACGGATTCCCGAAATGCTCGGTCATGTATGGTATCATGGCTTCCAGAACAGCTGGATCCATGGGAGTAGTAGCGGCGTTATCGAGGTAAACTTTCATAGACATATCAGGCAATCACCTGCTTTATTTCTTCCATCACACGATGAGCCAATTCATGTGCTTTTTCAGCACTTTGACTCTCTGCGTATATGCGGATTATCGGTTCGGTATTGGACTTTCGCAGGTGCACCCATTCATTCGCAAAATCTACTTTCACGCCATCGCGGGTGTCTACGGTTTCATGCGCATAGCGCTGGGCCATTTCTCTCAAAATTGCATCTACGTCCATGCCTTGCTCCAATTCTATTTTGTTTTTGGAGATCGTATAGGAAGGGTAGCTATCGCGAAGAGAGGAGCATTTGGTTCCGCGCTCAGCCATTAGTGAAAGAAAAAGACCAATTCCCACCAGCGCATCACGTCCATAGTGCACAGCTGGAAAAATCACTCCCCCATTTCCTTCACCACCTATTATGGCATTTGTTTCTTTCATGGTGGTGACCACGTTCACTTCACCCACCATAGCTGCAGTATATGTGGCACCATACTTTTCAGTCACATCGCGCAGAGCACGTGTGGAGCTGAGGTTGCTTACTGTATTCCCCGGGGTGGCAGACAATACGTGATCCGCCACAGCTACAAGGGTATATTCTTCTCCAAACATGCTTCCGTCTTCGCATACCATTGCGAGGCGGTCTACATCCGGATCCACCACAAAACCGAGGTCTGCTCCTTTTTCAACGATCAATGCAGACAAATCTGCAAGGTGCGCTGGAAGCGGCTCTGGGTTATGGGGAAAATGGCCGTTAGGCTCTGTATACAATTCAATAACTTCGGCTACACCCAATGCTCTCAATAAAGGAGGCAAGAAGATTCCGCCGGTTGAATTCACGCAATCGATGGCTACTTTGAAATTGGCTTTCCGAATAGCTTCGACATTTACCTGAGGCAAATCGAGTACGAGTTGAATGTGTTTATCAATGTAAGTTTCATTGTATTCAACGC
>CAZKMC010000154.1:0-6719 GCA_964553485.1 uncultured Comamonadaceae bacterium | reverse complement strand
AGAGACTGAAAAAACAGTAGACCTAATATGACCGCTGGCACCAGAACTAAGATTGTGGGTCTGGTGATAGAACAAATGAAAATACCTAGAAGAATTTGAGTCAGCTTGCTCCGATTTAATCCTATCAAAATCAGCGTGATTCCGAGGGCGAACAAGCTTTCAGAATATGGGATGAAGAAAAAAACAGCCATCGGCATGGCCATTCCCAATGCAAAGCTTGCAGCTTTCATTTTGAACTCTTTCCCTACAAATGACGCGGTGACTATCCACACCAAACCATTGATCAAACCCATGCCTAAAGGACTGACATTCAATATTTTCCATAAATAAGGTAAAGCAGGAAAAAAAGCAGGGGTAAACTCGTTGTGGTAACCAAGTTGCGCTATTTCACGATAGTGATCAGCATCATTGAATGACCAGTCTATGATGCCACCTCCATTCATATAGAAGATGGAAAAACCGATACCGAACATGCTCAAAGATTGAACCAGGGCAATGCTGATATAATGCCCATATGACAGTTCTTTAATTGTCATGGATTGATCAAAACGAGACGGCTAAAGATTGAATTTTTGATGGTGAACTTAACTACTACGCATTGGGCTGTATAACGAGCAATATCAAACACGGATGAAATATTTCCTGAGGCGATCAACTTTCCTTGCAGGTCATAGATCTCAACCAATGCAACTTGTTCACTGGTATCAAAGCTTAGTTGATTTCCGGTCTGATTAATGTAAATTTGATTCAAGAAAAACTCCTCTTCTATGTCTGTGAAAAGAGCATCTTCATACGTGGTTACCGTCACTTCCAAATCATTGTTGATGGTGTTATTTGGCTATCGAATCAACATCATTTCTTCTGTGCCATTACCATAACTGAAAGTACTTCCCCAGATGAGTACACGGCTTTGACTGTCCTTAAGTATTCCCTCAGGGATTTCATCCAATTCACCTCCAAACACAGTGGCATTGAACCAATTTCCCTCAAAATATCTGACTTCAACCAAGGCTCCAGTTCCCCCTGCTCCGTAGGTTGCATCTGTGTGGCAAAGCATAAGAGCCACATCGTTGTACCAGGCAAGAGCTTTTCCGTATTGTTGTCCTTCTAGTAACTCCGTTACCTCCACTTCCAAGGTTCCGGTAATTGGATTGAACCTCAAAAATCTTTCTGAAGACTGCTCCGTTTGTGTTGAAAAAACTGACGCTGCCATTCCCACTCCATATTCGGAGATATCCATGCCTCCTGCAGAATAATGCAATAGATCCGTGGCATTCACGATTGTTTGCCAAATGGTATTTAGCTGAGAGTCAAATTTATCAAGGTGTAGATTAGAGCTTCCGTCTTCATTTAGAACTGAGTAAGACATATAAAGCGAATCCTGATATACGGCAAGATCCATGGGGTCCATCTCATTAAGTCCGGAGACAGTGACTTCATTCAATAAATTTCCGGATTCATCAATGACGTGCATCAACAGGTGTCCATTGGAACCTGGAAGCCCATAACTTTTTGAGAGGAGAAATGCCTTGTCATCAATCACCTCCATATCGACTGTCAAGTCCCAATCAGACGTTCCAAATGTGGCGCTCCACATCTCAGATCCATCAGATGCATCTAGTCGATAAACTTTGGTGTCGTATGATCCAATTTCTCCTAATGAGGTATATGAGAGAATAAGAAGGTCTCCTGAAGACAGTTGTTTGATGGCTCTTGCTTGGTCTACTCCTGGCCCGCCTATTGTGCGGCTCCATTCTACCGTCAGATCATCATACAGTTTTAGAATATAGATGTCTGTATTTCCATTGAAAAGACTTGCTGAAGTTCCAATGAGGAAATACCCGTTTTCGGTTTCAATCAAGTCATAAGCATGATCCAATCCTGCACCACCGTACGTTCTGAAATCAGCAGTTTGTGCCTTGCAACAAAGAAACGTGATCAGCAAAAAACATATGGTCAGTGAATGTCTCATTTTAAGGCATCATGAATTTTGACAAGTCGCGAGAGCAAAGCGTCCATTTTGTCAAGGGCTAACATGTTTGCACCATCACTTAAAGCCTCTGAAGGGTTTGGATGGGTTTCAATGAATAAACCGTCTGCGCCCACAGCAATTGCGGCCTTGCCAATAGTTGCAATCAATTCTGGCTTGCCTCCTGTAATTCCGGTTGATTGATTTGGTTGTTGAAGGCTATGCGTCAAATCCACTATTGTTGGAGCGAATTGTCTCATGACGGGAATACCTCTGAAGTCAACTATAAGGTCTTGGTATCCAAAGGTGGTTCCACGTTCAGTCAACCACACTTTATCATTTCCTGAATCTTTCACTTTTTGGACCGCGAACTGCATGGCTTCAGCAGATAAAAACTGTCCCTTTTTAATGTTCACCACTTTTCCCGTTTGTGATGCTGCTACAAGCAGATCTGTTTGGCGGCAGAGAAATGCAGGTATTTGAAGGACATCCACATACGGAGCTGCCATCAAAGCATCTGCGGGACTATGAATATCTGTAACAACCGGGATATTAAATGTTTTCGAAACTTTTGCAAGGACATTCAATGCTTTTTCATCACCGATTCCGGTAAATGAATCAAGCCGTGATCGATTTGCCTTGCGGAAAGAACCTTTAAAGATGAATGGGATGCTGTACTTATCTGAAAGCTTCACCAATTCCTCTGCAATTTTCAGCGCCATTTCTTCACCCTCGATGGCACAAGGTCCAGCTAGTAGAAAAAATCTACCTGAGTTCTGATGTGATATGTTAGGGATGTCTGTCATCTAGTCTATTAATTATAAAAGCGGTTTGGACAAAAAGTGCGCGGCCTTTTAAGTCATCTAGCACCAAACCAGCAAGGTCATCTGTGCCTATTTTGATAAATAAGCGTTCACCAACCCATTTTTCAAGTTCAGCGCCCACTCTAAAATTGCCATAACCACCAACATCAAAGGTAGCACCAATGAGTGTGTTTGGATTGACATATTGGAAATACCCTCCATGCAGTTGCGGAACATGTGCCAATTGAGGCTTCACTGTGATTCCCAATTCAAAAACATTCCTCTGATTCACTTTTTTCATGAACTTAACCCTACCCCAACCTGGTAATGTGGAACTGAAGGAATTGTATTTAGGCTGAAGATTTAAACTATCTGCCAATTCTTCCGCGCCCCAAGCATAGTCCTCTGAATCTAGCATTTCATTCAAGTCAACTCCTGTAAAGGAAGCTTCAGCGTCAATGTTGTAGGTGGCTGAACGCTTGTTCCAAAAGACCAGACCCATATCATGGATTTCAATTGAAAAATTTCCTTTGTGTTCTGGTAAAGGCAAATTCCATATCCCATTTAAGGCTATTCCGAAGCCGTTTCCAGACCCGAGTTTTGTTCTGGTAGAATCTGAATATTGCCAAGTTCCTTTAGCCGCCAAATGCAGACTATCTCCAAGTGCGCTTGTAAAAAATGCTCCCTCTCGGAGAGACAAGTTTTGAAGTTGTTGTCCTACAATTAAAGAAGTGGTGAAACCAGACATAGTAGGTTTATGAAAAAGTCCAACACCAAATTGCTGGTAACTGATTAGTTCAATAGAAAGGTCGCTGATGTCAGCACTTGCTCCTGCAAAGGGTTTGTTCCCTTGAAAAAGCAGCTGAAACATATCTCTGGAGTGCACTACACCCAATTCAGTATTTGATCCCAGGGTCATCTGCCATCCCCAATCTGAATTGCCAAATACACTGTCTGCAAATGCATAAAATGTGCTTTGAAAGGTTAGGTTGGCACCAGACCGATTGAGAGGATCTAAGTTTTCTACCAAGTCACTAATATTCACCGGGTCGAGTTTTCCACCAAAGAGGAAATTGTTGGTCATTCCATTATTCACAAAGGAAGATCTGAATCCCCCAGACCCTTCACTGCTCCATAGCGCATAACCTTGTTTGAAAGCTTGGTCCTGATCCAACAACCACATCCTTTGGCTCCATCCTTCAATTGAGAAGAATGCCAAGGCTATTATGAGTATATAAAATCGCATCAAAATTCGATTTCAGTTTTCATGTCTGCAACTATTTTAACTTCAATGAATTCTGTTCCATTGAGTTTTACTTCTTGTTGGCCAAAGGAGTTTAATGTTGCGGTGATTAGAAAATAACTCCCCACTTTCAATGTCTCAAGCAGCCCGTCTTCTAATTGAAAGGTGACATGGCTATTGGTAGTAATATTTGGTTCCTGGAGTGAACTAAACAAACCAGCCTGAACAGATTCCATGATAGGGATTTGGGTCACAAAGACATCCGTAGAATCATACAATTGTAGTGCAACATTGAAGCTAAACGGAAAAGAGTTTGAGGCATATAGATGTAACAGTCCCGAAGAACTAGGAAATTCCAATTCGTCTTGAATAAACAAAGTGTCTGTGAGAGAAAAATTTTGAGCCGTAATACAAAGTGGAATGTCTAGGTTATAGCGTACTCTAGGTGGAAAATCGGAATAGAAAAAGTCATTCCCTCCGGAAACATCTCCAAGCGGATTTAGCTCAAAGTCAATTTGAAGTCTTGCTGAATCAGGCACATTACTAATCCAATCAACAATGTTCGAATTGTCAGCATTCATCTCAATGTCAAGCCCAGTGGGCACAACGGTCCCGTCATTGTCCCAAGCGCGAGTCACGTTAAAGGGCCCTGTAAAATCATTGTGTTCTAGAAATACGGAATTAGCCCCCAGTCCTTCTATCTCGTTTACATAAAGCCGGGCATCAGCGCCGAAATAGTTTTCCATTTCCAAATGAAAAAAGAAGCCGGGAAAAACGAGTCCATTTTCCTGGGCACTCACAGCTGAATTAAGAACAAAAGATTCATCCAAATTGCTGGTATAATCTCCAAAGTACCCTCTTGCGTACTCAATTTTAGCATCAACGAATTCGAGTTCTATCGCCACGCTATCTTCCCCAAAAACAATCAAAGGTTCAGACACCGTAGAAGATGCATTGACAGACATAATGCTTACCACAGAATTTACACCTATTCCTGACCCTCCTGTTAGCATGAGTTCTACACCTGCCAAGTCCAATTCTCCAGTTTGTTCCCAAGGGTCACCAGGAAATCCAGGCCCTGTGGTTGTTTCTAGAAAAAAACTTGTCCCATTTTGATTGACTCCCGGCAATTCATAACTCACATCAAGTAATCCATCCACATAACTGCGAAGAGCATAACGCAATGTACCCTCAGAAAATCTCACCAATCTGAGTTGAGCAGGTTCAGCATCCAGCACAATGTCTTCATTAAGCGAGATTAGATTGCTTCCAGCAGGAATAGAAAATGGTCCCCCGGTAAAAGGTGGCGAGAACGAATTAATAATAGCCGTATCCGGCAAAGCCACGAGTGAGTCCAATGGCAATTCAATCCAATCACTTTCATAGGCCAGATGAAGCAAACCATCAGCATCGATCACTAGAAGGCTATCCGGCAATAAGTCGCTGAGGTCTAATCTTCCGTGTGCTACAGGCACTAGTGCTTCTACATCCCAACTTAGTGGTTGGTCTTTTTTACACGCAAACAACAAAGGAAGCAGCAAAAGCCACCATCCAAAACTTCTATGTTGGAATTGATTTAGCATTATATTCATTACAATTTCATTTTGCTTTTCCCGAATGAAGCGTCAAGGTCGCGAAACGAAAACAACTAACAAAACCAGCCGCAGCCACTGGAAAGAATGCGGGGTGGAATGTTTGTGGCAATGCCCAGCTACCAATTAAAAATAAAAACAACAGAACAGACCAAAACATCCAGTACTGCGACATCCATTTCTTGGCTCCCACAAAGACTGCAAACAAATGCAGAGGAAAGGCCCAAATTATATTGAAATTGTCTAGTGTTGTTGAGTGATTTGTGAAGAACCAAAGAAAAGTGACAAGGATACCAACCAACCCAAGTATAACAAGGGTGATTCTTTCCAAGACGAGCACATTTTTGGTTGATCGGACAGAGCGAATTGCAAATGCCGCAACCAATACAAACCAAAGCCAGGCTATTTTGGTAGGAGTAATAAATGGCATTTGAGGTACTTCTCTTCTCTCTGGCAAAATTTCTTTTACAGCTCCTGTAATCCTCTCGTTATTCAATGTGGCTGTGGATAAATGAAGCTGCAGGTAATCTGGCAAAAACATGTCTTCGCCCAATCCCATTTTATCATCACAGGGCAGTCCTAAAGCGATGTCAATTCCGAAGTCTGCCCATACAAGTTCCTTTTCATAAGCGTGAATCATGTCCCGAAACGTAGGTTTATGTGGGTTTTCTATCAAATTCCAATCAAGGTTCTCTCCAAGAACGTTGTCAAGTACGGCCCTAATTCTAGTGGCACAATTGTCAAAGAAAAAGTGATACCTATATGAACGATTTTCCGGAAGCGCATTCCATTCGAGAAAATCGAACAATTCTTGCCGCTTTTGCTCATCTATCAGCAATTCTTGGCTAGAGACGCCTCTTCCTTCGGCTACATATTCTCGCATAAACCCATTGAACGACGCCTTGGCTAGCATATAGTCCAATTGTCCCTGAGCAAACCGCACATAGAAATTTTCAATATTGGGGTCAAAAACGCCATAATTGTATACCCAATCAATTTTCAGCACCGGATCGGTGATCCGTAGGGCACTGTGACCATAAACGCTGTACAACTCATTTCCAGGCGTACAGGTTAATATGTGCATTTTTGCTTCGGGACTCAAACTTGCGGAG
>CAZKMC010000153.1:4185-6798 GCA_964553485.1 uncultured Comamonadaceae bacterium | reverse complement strand
TGTCGAGAAGTTCTTCGATGCGCTCGCGGGCAGTCATCTTGCCTTTGGCGTGTTCTTTATCGATTTTTTTCTGACCACCACCTTTTCTGACCTCTTCCAGTTTTTTGTTCAGATGTGCGATACGTTGCTTCATCTTATCCTCATTGAAATTGAATTCCAGGTCCTGGGTTTCTTTGGTCATTGCATTCGATTTTGAAGGTCAAAAATACCACGTGTGGAAGAAAGAATGGCAATAGTGAGCAAGAATCAATAAACATTATACAACCACCCCATGTGCTCTTTCTATATTTGCGCTCATGCGCACACTTCCAATTCTACTCTTTTGTTTAATCACGCTCCTTGCTTGTAATGGTTCTCAAAATGAGAGTACGGTGGGAATGGAAGTTGCCCACACCCATATCGAAAACCTGTATGCAGATGGTTTCCGATTTGTGCCGCTGGAGAACGGTATGTTGCTGGAATTGATGGACTTGGCGGGCGATACCAACAAGGTCATTCAACGCTTTTATAAAGGGGAGGGCACGAGCGATTTACCTCAAGGAACCTTCGTCATTCAGCAAAGTGGTATGCGTTTGGCAACACTTAGCACCACTCAAATAGCGATGATCCAATCCATTGATGGGTTGGATCATTTAAAGGGCACTGCATACGCAAACTATGTGCGCAACGAAGAAGTCAAGAACTTGATCCACTCCGGGGCAATCCGAGATCTGAGCGGAGATCAAGACATTGACTTCGAGGCTATTTTGGAATTGAGTCCTGATGCTTTTTTGGTTTATCCATACGGACAAGAAGATTACACCCGCTATGAGCGTGCGGACATTCCATGTGTGCGTATAAGCGAATACTTAGAGCCACATCCTTTGGGAAGAGCAGAGTGGGTGAAAGTAATAGGCTTCCTTATTAGTAAAGAAGAGAAGGCCAATGAAGTTTTTGACACCATCTCCACAGAATACGAAGCGATTCGGAAAACAGCGCTGCACAAGGCAGATAGCAAAGGTGCTCCCGAAGTCTTTACAGGAAGCCATAGCGGTGGGATGTGGTATGCCGCCTCTGGCAACAGTTTTATTTCGCGGTTTATTCAAGATGCAGGTGGGACGTATGTCTTCAAGGGCTACCAACAAAAAGAGAACATCGAGATGCAATTTGAAGAACTGTTTGAGAAAGTCTATGATACGGCTTATTGGGGGAAAGTGGTTTTTGAAGAGGGAGAACTCACCCTTGAGAAGATTCGGGAGGGAGATGAACGGCTCACTGCATTAAAAGCCTTTACGGAGCATCAGATCTTCTATTGCAACGCTGCCGAGACGGATTATTTCGGCGCGGCTGTGATGGAACCACATAAAATCCTTGCAGACCTGGTGGCCATCCTTCATCCAGACCTATTACCTAATCACACACCTTATTATTTCAAGCTGATCTCCTCGTGAAAGTTTCCCTTACAACCAAAAGTATTCTGTTGCTGGCCGCCTTGTTTGGTGTGTTTGGGCTGGAGTTGTTTTTGGGTAGCGTCAATATCGAGATCAGCGAAGTGCTGGGAATTCTTTTCCAGCCGTCAGAACACCGCGGCGCGCATAAGATCATTGTCCTGCAAAGCAGATTACCCAGAGCGCTTACTGCTTTGGTTGCGGGAAGTGGATTGGCCTTGTGCGGACTTTTGATGCAGACCTTTTTCCGGAATCCACTTGCAGGACCTTCCGTGTTAGGAATCACCTCTGGGGCTAGTTTGGGCGTGGCTATTTTGGTGTTGATGACCTCTGGAAGTGGCTGGTGGATCACACAGAATATTCCTGGTGCTTCCGCGGCTGTGGCGTTGGCAGCAATGTCTGGTGCTTTAGTCGTTTTGTTTATTGTGCTTTTAGTGGCCAGAAGGATTCAGTCCGTAGTGAGTATTCTTGTTTTCGGTTTGATGATCGGGTATCTGAGTGGAGCCATGGTAAGCGTGCTGGAGCAAGGCGCTACTAAAGAGGCCTTGCAAGCCTACGTTTTCTGGGGCATGGGCACCTTTGCCGATGTGCAGTGGCTGCAATGGTACATCCTCCTTGCGCTGTTGGTGGTGAGCATTGCCTTGATCTATCCACTGAGAAGATATTTAGACGCATGGCTGCTGGGACAAGATTATGCAAGTAGTATGGGAGTTCCCGTGGGCAGGGTGCGATGGTTGGTCCTATGTGTGACTGGAGTCCTAGCGGGCGGAATTACTGCATTCTGCGGTCCTATTGCCTTCCTTGGCCTCGCAGTGCCTCATTTGGTGCGGGGTTGGTGGCAACAAGGCAGTCACAAATGGCTGGTACCAGGCTGTTTGTTGGCCGGCGCATTTTTGGGCCTCTTGTGTGACTTGATCAGCAGGACACCGGGTATGGACGGCGGATTGCCTTTGAACGCAGTCACCAGCATGGTGGGCGCACCGGTAGTGATTTGGATCATCTTAAAAGGAAGGAGGGTTTTCTGATGCTGAAACTACAAGAGCTGACCATTGGATATCCGTCTAGAAAACTCATTGCGCCCACCACGCTGGAAGTAGGAGAAGGAGAATTATGCGTGCTCCTCGGCACCAATGGCGTAGGAAAAAGCACTTTACTCAGAACGGTTGCAGGTTTACGCAAGCCTTTG
>CAZKMC010000153.1:2247-4175 GCA_964553485.1 uncultured Comamonadaceae bacterium | reverse complement strand
GAGTGGTGTGGTTTGCTATCGCGAGGAAGATGTTCACCGTATGCATGTTTCTGACCGCGCAAGTCTATTGGCCGTAGTCCTTCCACAGGGTGCGGAAGGTGGAGGGTTGAGTGTGACAGAAATAATGCGTCTGGCCCGTTTGAATGAACGTGAAGATGAGCGGGCTTCAGAGCGTGTTCATCGGGCTTTAGCCCAAATGGAAATTACCCACCTGGCCCAACGGAAGATGGATATGCTGAGTGATGGGGAGCGGCAAAAGGTAATGGTTGCAAGGGCACTGGCTCAAGATACGCCTCTGATGATCTGGGACGAGCCGACCGTGTTTCTGGATTATCCTGCGCGCAAAAAAGTGATGGACGTGATTGAAAGACAGGCCCATGAAGAAGGCAAGACGATACTTTGCTCCAGCCATGACCTTCATCTGATCCAGGGAAGAGCAGATCGGATATGGCTGATCCATAACGAGCAATTGCGCGAACTGGACCCTAAAAGTTCTGTGGAAGAGCTTGAGAAAGCACTGATTCAGCTGTGAAAAATATTTTGTTGAAAATTTGGCAGAAGAGCATTAACAAGCATTGGCAAATTTTGGAGTGAACAAAGCCACCTTTCCCGGGCTTATCACAATATCTTTGCACTCTAATGGCACGCACCCAAGGTTTAAGTATGGTTTTTGGTCTGATCGTTTTTGTCCTGATTCTGGGATTTATTGAATTTTATGCATTCAAGTCGTTACTAGCAATCAGTGGTGGATGGTCTATAGGAGCTAAGCTGGCTTTGAAATTGACTTACTGGGGAATTACTGTATCTCTTGTGGTTTTGGCCTTTCTAGCATTCAGAAACTTTGCCGTGTGGCGCGTGGAGAGTCCCCATATACTGAGCTTGATCTTAGGGGCCATTGCTGTGGTCTTTTTTCCAAAACTTATTATGGCTGTATTTCACCTCACGGACGACATTCGTTATGCCGTGGCTTGGGTGGTAAAAAATTGGTCATCTACAAGCACAGCTTCCGGTGGCGAAGCAATATCCAGAGCTACCTTCATTACCAAAACGGGACAAGTGCTTGGCGGACTGGCGTTCTTTGGGTTTCTGTACGGTGTTACGCGTGGGCGATATAATTATCACGTGATCAATCAGACCATTGTGAGCGAAGACCTGCCTGCGGCTTTTGACGGCATGCGCATTGTGCAGTTCTCTGATGCGCACGTTGGAAGTTTTTACAACGATTTTGAGCCAGTAAAAGAAGGCATTCGGCTGATCAATGAGCTCAATGCAGATTACATTTTCTTTACAGGTGATCTAGTGAACAACCTGGCCGAAGAAGCAGAACCGTGGATTCCGATCTTTCAAGGGTTAAAAGCTAAAAAAGGGAAGTTCTCAATATTCGGGAACCATGATTATGCGGATTACGGCATGATGCCGGAGGAAAAGCGACTTGCCAGCCGCAAGCGTTTGGTAGAGATCCATGACGAGATGGGCTTCAAACTCATGATGAACGAAGGAGTTGAATTGGAGCGCGGCGGACAAAAGATCGGTTTGCTGGGCGTAGAGAATTGGGGCAAAGGATTTAGACAGAGCGGGGATCTGAAGAAAGCCAAAGCAGGAGTGAACGGCACTGATTTCAATATCCTGCTTACCCATGATCCTACTCACTGGGAGGAAGAAGTTCTAGCCAAGGAGAAGATCCAATTGACCTTGAGTGGTCATACCCACGGCATGCAGATGGGTGTAGAGATCCCTGCCTTGAACATCAAGTTTTCACCGGCGAGGTTGCGTTACAAAAGATGGGGTGGATTGTATCAGGAAGGAAAGCAGTTCCTTCATGTGAACCGCGGATTTGGGTTCATCGGTTTTCCTGGAAGAGTGGGCATGCCGCCTGAAATTACCCTCATAGAACTGAAAAAAGCCTAGCATTTTCACGGGGAGATGTT
>CAZKMC010000153.1:0-2237 GCA_964553485.1 uncultured Comamonadaceae bacterium | reverse complement strand
GGAGATGTTCATCAATTGTTTGTTGGGGCTTGGCGCATTGCTTTTTTAGTCCGAAATTTAGTCTCAACAACCACTGCTTATGCGCCTTTTTACATTCTTGGTTCTTGTCCTTTTTGCTTTTCCGGCTTTGTCACAATCGCTGGAACTTTCCACCAATGAAATTTCCTTTGCCGTGGACGGAGGCATTAGCTACGACGAAATTTTCATTACTAACGTAGGCACTGAGAGCATCCACATCGCACATAAACTGCAAGTGCGTTGCCACGATGCCGCGGACACTTCAGCCCTTCAGGTATGCTTTGGGATTCTTTGTCACGGACCTTTCAATGAAAACATCGTGATAGATGAAAATGTGACGTGGGTGACACTGGAACCAGGAGAAAGTTCTGGCGATATTGCGTACCACATGTTCTATTCTGAGGATCAGGGTTCAGATTGGCGGGTTACTTATTATGATTTCTTTAACCCGGCAGATGAGGTGTACATTGATATTTACGCCGGTACGTGTGAAGCACAAGATGTGATCGTAGGGGTAGAAGAAGCTCCACGTAAGCAACTTGCTTTGGATGTATTCAGAAACTCCGGACAGATCCGCATTCAATGGGGAGGCGCTCAGAACGCCACGTTGGCCTTGATGGATCTGAGTGGGCGCGTCATTCGCAATTGGAATGCAGCCAACCTGCAAGGAAGTGTGAGTTTGCATGAATCCGAGTTAAGTTCAGGCATGTATGTGGTCCAAATTACCTCACCAAATGGTCAGCGGGTGACTCGCAGAGTAGTGGTGAATTAAATCAACCCTTTTTCAAGTGCGTTATCTAAGATTTTAGCTGCAATTTTGTGGCTGAAACGAATCATCTATTTCCTATGTCAGACGACAAGAAAGTCATTTTTTCAATGGTGAAGGTCAACAAGACCACACCACAAGGCAAACACATTCTAAAAGACATCTACTTAAGCTTTTTCTACGGAGCCAAGATCGGTATCATCGGTTTGAACGGATCTGGAAAGTCGACGGTCATGAAGATCATTGCCGGATTGGATGAAGCTTATCAGGGAGACGTGGTATGGTCGGCAGGCTATACCGTAGGTTACTTGCCACAGGAGCCAAAATTGGATGAGACCAAGACCGTGCGTGAGATCGTAGAAGAAGGAACGTCAGAAGTGGTTGAAGTGTTGAAAGAATTTGAAGAGATCAACAACAAGTTCATGGACGAAGAGATCCTGAACGACCCAGACAAGATGCAGGCCCTCATTGATCGTCAGGCAGAAGTACAAGACCGTATAGACGCATTGAATGCGTGGGAATTAGATACCAAGTTGGAGATTGCCATGGACGCGTTACGTTGTCCACCCGAGGATCAATTGATCAAGAATTTGAGCGGGGGAGAGCGCAGGAGAGTTGCTTTGTGTAGGCTATTATTGAAGCAGCCAGATGTACTTTTGCTGGATGAGCCTACCAACCACTTGGATGCCGAGAGTGTACAATGGTTGGAGCAGCACTTGCAGCAGTATCAAGGAACCGTCATTGCCGTAACTCACGACCGTTACTTCCTTGACAATGTAGCGGGATGGATCTTGGAGTTGGACCGTGGAGAAGGCATTCCATGGAAAGGAAATTACAGCAGCTGGTTGGAGCAGAAAGGCAAGCGTTTGGCACAGGAAGAGAAGCAGGAGAGCAAACGCCAGAAGGAATTGGCAAGAGAGCTTGAATGGGTGCGGATGAACCCGAAGGGTCGCCACACCAAGAACAAAGCACGTTTGGGCAACTACGACGCCTTGATGAGCCAGGATGCTAAGGACAAAGAAGCGCGTTTACAAATTCCAATTCCGAATGGTCCCCGATTAGGGAGTCAAGTTATCGACGGTGTTGGGCTTTCAAAAGGATTTGAAGACAAGTTGTTGTTCGAGAATTTGAACTTCAGTTTACCTCCCGCAGGCATTGTGGGGATTATTGGTCCCAACGGAGCTGGAAAGACCACCTTGTTCCGCATGATCATGGGCGAAGAAACTCCAGACTCCGGAACCGTGACCATTGGTGATACTGTGAAGATTGGATATGTAGATCAAACGCACCAGGACATCGATCCCAACAAGACCGTGTACGAAGTAGTATCCGGTGGAAACGAAGTGATCGAAGTGGGCGGACAAATGCTGAACTCTCGCGCTTACGTGAGCAAGTTCAACTTCGGCGGATCTGACCAGCAGAAGAAGTGTGGTGTATTATCCGGTGGAGAGCG
>CAZKMC010000152.1:3294-6849 GCA_964553485.1 uncultured Comamonadaceae bacterium | reverse complement strand
GCTATCGCCTCTTTGAAAATGGGCTTTGGAGAACTTAGACTAAAGGAGATCTGTGCGGCCGCTCACGTCGATAACCTAACGTCCAGTCATATCCTCACCAAGCTTGGATTAATCTTAAGAGAACAGTTTATTCACGATGGTGATTTGTGCAATTGGTATGGACTTCAAAAATCTGAATGGGACAATCTTGGATTCTAGTTTTTGAGTTCATTGCGGTCTTCTTTCAAAATCGAATACCTTTCAGGTGCACATCACTTTGATGGTTTGAACACAATATTAAACTCCTCCAATCATGTCCTTCATGTCCTCGATTTTGAGCGCAACATTTGCTTGTTTTTTACCCCTCCTCGCGCTTGCGCAAAAAAGCCCAGAGGTCATTTCGAAAGAAGCATTCACCATTGGTGAGACAATCCAGTTTCAATCAGACATACTTGGAGAATTACGTCAATTGAATGTTTATATTCCATTAGGTTATAATGAACAAGAGAAGAAGGATTACCCTGTGATTTATCTCCTTGATGGGTCCATGGATGAAGATGTAATCCATATTTCGGGACTCGTGCAATTCTGTTCTTTCTCTTGGATCAACGTAGTTGAGGAGTCCATTGTAGTGGGAATTTCAAACGTAGACCGCAAGCGAGATTTCACTTTTCCGACTACAATTGAAGAGGATAAAAAGACCTTTCCAACCACGGGAGGTTCGGTAAAATTCATCCAATTTTTGCAGGAAGAATTGGTGCCGTTTGTGGAAAATAATTACCGGGTTTCAAGTCAATCCACGCTCATTGGACAATCTCTTGGCGGATTGTTAGCTACCCAAATTCTGCTCAAATCTCCAGAGCTTTTTGATACTTATTTCATTGTGAGCCCAAGTTTATGGTGGGACGATTTTTCGCTTTTGAAAGAAGGAACCAGTCGAATTTCAGAACCAAAAAAGATCTTTGTCGCAGTAGGTGAGGAGGGACCAGAAATGGAAGCTGGCGCCATGGAGTTGATAGCGATGCTTCAGAGACTTCGGAACAGGGAAAATGAAAAGACCTTCTTGCTGGAGTATGCTTTTCTCTCCCAGTTCAACCATGGAGATATTTTGCACGCGGCGGTATATGAGGGATTTTTGCGGTTTTCGAAAAGTGAGGAGGAATAGGATATTCAAGAGAAGTTGTAACTTCTTCTAAAGAGTTTTTTGACACGAGTCAGAGACTCGCGCCAGCGCATTTGTGTGGTCAAAATGATGCTTTAGACACGAGTCAGAGACCCGCGCCAGCGACACGTTTTGGAACTGGGATTGGCCTTCAACTTTCCACTTGAACCCCATTACTCATAAACATTTACACATTACCCATAACCCATATCAAGCCCTTCGATACATTCCGCGCAAACCTTAAGTCTTAACGATATTGAATTTACCAAGCGGAACACTCAGGTTGACAGTACGTTTTTAAACTGGCCTTTTGGTTCAACCTTCAACCTTCTTCCACTTCTTCCACTTCTTCCACTTTCCACTTAAACCCCATAACCCATAAAAAAGCCTCCCCACCACAACGGCGAGAAGGCTTTTAATATATCAACGGAATATTTCCCGGGTGGGCTTACATAAACTCCACTACTTCCTCTTCTTCAATACGTTTTCTGAACACGATCTGTCCGTCGAATACATCGAGTACCAACTCATCTTCTTTGTTCACTTTCCCACCTAGTAAGGCTTTACTCAGTTCATTGAGGACTTCTTTTTGAATGACTCGTTTTACGGGACGAGCACCAAACTGGGGGTCGTAACCGCGTTCTGCGAGGTATTCAATGGCATCCTTGCTAGCGGTCATCTTGATTTCCGCTTGCAACAATCTTTCACCTAACCTACCCAACTGCATCTTCACAATTTCCTTGATCTCTTTGCGGGTCAATGGAGTGAACATGATCACTTCATCTACACGGTTTAGGAATTCGGGACGCATATTCTGCTTGAGTCGTTCAAACACTTCCATTTTGGTGCGGTTGAACACTTCAGTTTCTTGTCCCGGAACCATGACGTCATAGTTTTCCTGAATGATGTCGGAGCCTGCATTGGAGGTCATGATGATGATGGTGTTCTTGAAGTTCACCAGTCGGCCTTTGTTGTCTGTAAGTCGACCATCATCTAACACCTGCAAGAGGATGTTGAAGACATCAGGGTGTGCCTTTTCGATCTCATCCAACAACACTACGCTGTATGGTTTGCGTCTAACTGCTTCAGTCAATTGTCCGCCTTCATCATAACCCACATATCCTGGAGGTGCTCCTACCAGCCTGCTCACGCTGTGGCGTTCCTGGTATTCGCTCATGTCGATGCGTGTCATCGCTGAATCATCATTGAAGAGGTAGTCGCTGAGCGCTTTTGCGAGCTCTGTTTTACCCACTCCTGTAGTTCCAAGGAAGATGAAACTTCCAATTGGTTTTTTCTCATCGGAGAGGCCAGAGCGAGATCTGCGTACGGCATCACTCACTGCCTGAATTGCTTCATGCTGTCCTACCACTCGTTTGCCGAGTTCTTCTTCCAAACGCAGCAATTTCGCTTTGTCAGATTCCAGCATCTTGCTCACAGGAATTCCTGTCCAGATTGAAACGACGTCTGCAATTTCTTCTGCATCTACCTCTTCCTTGATCATCTTGGAATTCGACTGAACCTCTGCCAGTTTTTTCTTGTTGGCTTCGATCTGCTCTTCAGCTTCTTTCAGCTTTCCGTAACGTATCTCTGCCACTTTACCGAAATCTCCATCTCTCTCAGCTCTTTCAGCCTCGATCTTTAGATTTTCAATCAACTGCTTTCCGTTCTGAATATCATCTACCACGTCTTTCTCTGCCTGCCATCTTGCTTGTAGCGCATCGCGTTGTTCATTGAGGTTGGCGAGTTCTTCACTCAACTCAGCTACTTTCTTCTTGTCCTTCTCACGTTTTATGGCCTCGCGCTCAATTTCCAACTGCATGATCTTGCGCTCGATGTCCTCAAGTTCTTCCGGCTTGGAGTTCATTTCCATACGTAGCTTACTCGCTGCCTCGTCTATCAGGTCAATCGCCTTGTCTGGAAGGAAGCGGTCTGAAATGTATCGTTGCGACAAATCAACTGCTGCTATGATAGCGGCGTCTTTGATCTGCACCTGGTGGTGGTTCTCGTATTTTTCTTTGATACCACGCAGAATACTGATTGCCGACTCACGGTCTGGTTCATCTACTAGTACCGTTTGGAATCTTCTTTCCAAAGCCTTGTCTTTCTCAAAGTACTTTTGATACTCGTTCAGTGTAGTTGCACCAATTGCGCGCAGTTCACCTCTGGCCAATGCTGGTTTGAGGATGTTTGCTGCATCCATAGCGCCTTCGCCACCGCCGGCTCCTACCAATGTGTGGATCTCGTCAATGAAGAGTACGATCTGGCCTTCTGAGTCTTGTACTTCTTTTACCACCGCTTTGAGTCGCTCTTCAAATTCTCCTTTGTATTTAGCACCTGCAATGAGGGCTCCCATGTCCAGCGAGAAGATGATTTTATCTTGCAGGTTTTCAGGGATGTCGCCATTGATAATTCTG
>CAZKMC010000152.1:0-3284 GCA_964553485.1 uncultured Comamonadaceae bacterium | reverse complement strand
CTTTGTACGTCTGGTGAGGATCTGCAGTACACGTCGGATCTCTTCATCGCGGCCAATGACCGGGTCTAATTTTCCGTCGGTGGCCAATTGATTTAAGTTGCGGGCATACTTGGAAAGGGCATTGTATGTCTCCTCGTGTGAAGCACTAGTAACCTTGCTGCCTTTCCTTAATTCTTCTATTGCTGTTTTGAGTCCCTTGCTCGTAATTCCATTGTCCTTCATCAGCTGAGCGGCTTCGTTGCTTCCTTCTACAAGGGCAAGGAGCATGTGCTCTACTGATACAAAGTCATCACCAAATTCTTTGAGTAAACTGATGGCTTTTTGAAGCATGGTATTGGCTTCTCTACTAAGGTGAAGATCTCCCCCTTCAACTTTAGGTGCTCCAGAAACCATGCGTTCCAGAACTTGCTTGAAGGTGGGTAAATTGACTCCCAGTTTTTTCAATAAAAAGGGCGCCACAGCATCATCTGTCTCCAGAATTGAGAGCAATATATGTGCTGGTGTAATGGCCTGCTGACCATTTTCAACAGCCAATTGTTGCGCATGTTGAATGGCTTCCTGGCTTTTGATTGTGAATTTTGCTAAGTCCATGAATTGTATTCGTTTGATGAACCTAGGTCAAAGTATGTTCCAATGACTAAAAACGCCTAAAAACCAGCAATAATGGCAGGTTTAGAAGGTTTTGCCTGACTATTTTTCAGAGTTTTTTCAATATTGCGTACAATTTGGGTAGGGCCGGATTACATGCGGCCGGCATCATCCCGCTGGCACGAGTCTGTGACTCGTGTCAAAAACATCATGGCTTCAGCTGCCTATCATCTGGCGCGAGTCTCTGACTCGTGTCAAAAGCATCATTTTAACCAGAAGCGATCTTGAATTCCTTCAATTGTAATTTTGGCAATACTTATTACAACGGCCGGATGGAATCCGGCCCTACACATCTCCGACGGCTGGAAGCCGTTCCTCTCTGGACTCCCAACTCAAGACTGCAAAACATTTTTCCCCTCAATCCTTCCCAACCCACCAAATTATATCCGAACTTCCCCACATGCGTATTTTCTTAATCGGATATATGGGGGTGGGGAAGACCACTATTGGTAAACGGCTGGCGAATGCCTTGGACATGGATTTTCTAGATCTTGACCATTTCATCGAATCCAGCACGGGAAGGAGTATTCCGGATATATTTAAGAAAGAAGGAGAGGTGGCTTTTCGGGGACTAGAAAAGAAATATCTCACAGACATTTGTATGGATGCGGACAATGTGGTTGTGGCTACAGGGGGAGGAACTCCTTGTTTTTACAACCACATGGAGATCATGAATAAACACGGTATTACGGTCTATTTACAAATGGATGTGCGCAGCATTGTTTATCGCCTAGTTCATGCAAAGGAAACCAGACCTCTTGTTGAAGATAAGGCTCCTGAAAATCTAGATGAATACGTAAAACAACATCTCGAGGAGCGCAGGGAATTCTATGAGGAAGCACACATCACTGCGCATGCCTTGGGATTCAATCAGAAAAAAATGGAAGAATTGGTGGCTGAGATATCTGCCTATTCTTCTAAATAAGCAACAGCTCTTCCTGCACGCATTTGAACTGAAACATGCTCTTTCATATTGGTGCTGAGAGTAAGTCCCACATAATCTGCTCTTACCGGAAACCTACGGTGTATACGCTCTACGAGGACTGCAGTGCCAATGCTTTTTGGTGCGGCCCCCAACAAGTATCCTACAGCATACATCAAAGTTCTCCCAGAATTAAGGACGTCGTCAACTACAATGACCACTTGGTTTTTTAGTGTTTTTAAATCCCCGCTTAAGATGACTTCTTCACTTAACGGTTTGTCTTTGATCAATTCAATTTCAAGCAGCTCAATTTCAATGTCACTGATAAGCTTTAACTCGTCTATGAGTCTTTGAGCAACCGGAACACCTTGTTTTCGAATGCCCACAAAAAACAGTTTTTTGGACTTGTAATGGTTTTCCAAGATCTGATTGGCCATACGTGTGATCTTTTGATCAATCTGGCGCTCATTCAATATACGGGTGCGTTCTGTGCTCATAAGTGTCGAAATTTACACAATCTCACGGTTTGATCTTAGCCTTGGTCTTCACGTTTTTCTGCTAATATGAAGAGTTCGTTGCCCTTACGGGGAGGAATGGAGTTGTGGGCGATTTCCAGAATCCGAAGTTTAAAGTAAGGAGCAAAACGTTTCTCATATTCCTCTTTGCTCCCTCCAAATGGCGGACCTTGATCAGTTAGGGGAAACTGAAATAGAAGCCCCGCAATTTTTCCTCCGGGATTCAGAATCTTGTGCATGTGTTTGACATAATCATCCCGCATCTCGGGTGGTAAGGCGCAGTAGAAAGTCTGTTCCAACACCAAATCAAACTTCTGATCGACGTCAAAAAAGTTAGCGCAGATAAGTTGCACCGAAGGGAAATCTGGATTTTTTGTCTGAAACTCAGCCAGTGGTTCCTTCGCCCAGTCCAGAACAAGCACATTCTGAAATCCATGCTCCCACAACCAAGCTGCTTCATATGCATTGCCGGCACCGGGAATCAAAATCTTGATGTCCTTGTTGGGCAGTTGCTTGCAATAATCGATGAGCCCAGGCGAGGCATGGCCAATGTCCCAACCGGTTTTGCTTTCCTGCCAGCGTTCAGACCAAAAGTCTGTGTTCAGTTCATTCATCTATGGGGACTTTATCTGGATTCAATTCAAAAAGTGCAACGCACTCAACGTGCGAAGTATGGGGAAACTGATCCACTAGTGAGAACTTCACCAGGTCATATCCTGCAAGCTGTAATTGTTCAGTATCTCTGGATTGTGTGGCCGGGTTGCAGCTCACATAGACCATACGCTTTGCCCCAAGCGCAATGACTTTTCGCAAGGTTTTCGGAGCAATTCCGGCGCGCGGTGGGTCCAATACCAGTGTGCCAATTTTTCCTTGGTACTCCGGGAAGTTGTACAAGAATTTCCCGACATCCGCAGCATGAAATTCGACGTTTGAAACTCCGTTGCGTTCAGCATTTGCTTTGGCGTCTTCAATAGCAGCCTCCACAATATCCACCCCTATTACATTTTGAGAACTTCCATTGGCAAGCAACTGAGTGATGGTTCCTGTTCCACAGAATAAATCCATGATCACATCTCCTTCTGGGGTACTTTCATTGACGTAGTCTAGAACTTTTTGGTAAAGCTTCTCTGCACACTTTGGATTGGTTTGAAAGAAGCTAGCCATACTGATGTGGAAGGTGATTCCATTGAGCGTTTCAG
>CAZKMC010000151.1:4431-6862 GCA_964553485.1 uncultured Comamonadaceae bacterium | reverse complement strand
TCAAGGTCTCAATGTGACTACCATCCACATCGGCATCACACATGATGACTACTTTGTGGTAGCGTAACTTCTCCAGGTTCAATGCCTTGGCATCTTCTTCTGTACCGAGACTTACACCGAGTGCAGTATAGATGTTCTTGATTTCCTCGTTTTCAAAGATTTTGTGAGGCATCGCCTTCTCCACGTTGAGGATTTTTCCTCTAAGAGGCATAATTGCTTGGAACATACGGTCTCGACCTTGTTTTGCCGTACCCCCTGCAGAATCACCCTCAACCAGGAAGATTTCGCAAAGTGCCGCATCTTTTTCAGAGCAGTCAGCAAGTTTTCCTGGCAATCCGCTACCGCCCATAACGGTTTTACGCTGCACCATTTCGCGTGCTTTTTTGGCGGCTAGACGGGCCTGAGCTGCAAGGATCACTTTGTTTACAATGATTCTGGCATCTGCCGGATGCTCTTCAAGGTAATCAGCGAGCATTTCGCTAACAGCTTGACTCACTGGTGCTGTTACCTCTCTGTTACCCAACTTGGTCTTGGTTTGCCCCTCAAATTGAGGTTCTGCCACCTTTACAGAGATCACAGCAGTGAGTCCCTCACGAAAGTCATCGCCGCTAATTTCAAACTTGAGTTTGTCTAGCAGTCCGGATGCATCCGCATATTTTTTCAAAGTATTGGTAAGTCCTCTTCGGAAACCACTTAAGTGAGTACCACCCTCGTGTGTGTTAATGTTGTTTACATAAGTGTGGATGTTCTCGTTGAATGAAGTGTTGTAGATCATTGCAACTTCGACTGGCACACCGCTCTTTTCTCCAGAAATGTGAATCACCTGATCGATGATAGGGTCTCTGTTTTCATCTACGTAACGAACAAATTCTTCCAATCCAGTTTTTGACTTGAAAGTCTCGGTTACGAAATTCCCATCGTCATCAGTCTCTCTCAAATCTGTAATAGACAGAGTGAGGCCTTTATTGAGAAATGAAAGCTCACGCAAACGATTAGAAAGCGTTTCGTAGTTATAGATAGTAGTTTCAAAGATCGTGTCGTCTGGTCTGAATGTCACTCGAGTACCACGTTTGTCGGCAGTGCCAACTTCCTTCACAGGATACAACGCTTTTCCTTTGGAGTATTCCTGGACATAAGATTTTCCATCTCGGAATACTTCTGCTTTGAGGTCCTCAGAGAGTGCGTTCACACATGAAACACCCACCCCGTGTAGTCCACCGGATACTTTGTATGAATCCTTGTCGAATTTACCACCCGCACCAATCTTGGTCATGACTACTTCAAGAGCGGAAAGACCTTCCTTCTTGTGCATGTCAACAGGTATACCTCGGCCGTTGTCTTCAACAGAAACTGAATTGTCTTCGTTGATGAAAACCGTCACCAGGTCGCAATGACCGGCCATAGCCTCATCGATGGAGTTATCTATTACTTCATATACGAGGTGGTGCAATCCACGAACCCCCACATCTCCAATATACATGGATGGGCGCTTGCGCACGTGCTCCATTCCTTCCAGCGACTGAATCTGATCTGCGCCGTAACTGCCTTTATTAGGTTCTTCACTCATAATTAAGCGATACGTTTCTTTAACTCTTTACTTGATTGATTAACAGGAAAAATGGCCGTAAACCGACCATGTTTTCCACTGCCACCCAAAGATACGATTTTAAGGTGGTAAAAATGGCCGTAAGCCTTGTAAATGCTAGGCATTTATCCACATTTATTCACGGTTTTCCACAGTGTTGATTACCCACTCTCAAGGCAATGGAATATTTTGCGAAAAGAAACCAAGTAAAAAGGCGATTTGCCTTGTGGACAAACCGCCTTTTGTGTTGTAGCGAACAACATTATTGCACTGCTCTTAGAATGCGTATGAGACTCCCATCATGGCGTTAAAACGTTGAACGTTGTATGGATTCCAACGTGCATATTTGGCTGCTAGGAAGTTGTTGAATTGAACCCAAGCACTCAGTCTCTTTGTATAACGGTATTCTACTCCCAAATTGGCATCGAGGTATCCTTCGAGATTTACTCGGTATGACCCGTCGTCTTGAGGTGTAAGCCCTTCCACAGGTGCAAAACTTTTTGCCTTACGTCTGCCTTCCGTAAAAATATCTGCACGGATCACCAATTTATCCTGCAGGTCATAGCTTCCTGTGATGGTCAGCTTGGTGTTTGGCTGATTCCAAGGCTTGGCCTCTTCATTGGTGCCATAGATGAAGTAATCACCACGCATATACAGCTTCAATTTGTCTTTGGTATGAATACTAACCTCGCCAGTCAAGTTCAGTACGCTCAGGTCGTCATAGATTGGTGTAAAGCGGTTTCCACTTGAATAAACAGTGTCATTGACGAAATACAAGAAATCTTCATAAGTAGTGTGACTCACTTTGGCATTGAAGCTTGCCGCCGAACTGATGGTTCCCCGAAT